>NZ_AZAX01000003.1:0-31475 GCF_001021175.1 Marinitoga sp. 1155
TGGAAGCATCAACAGGAATGAAAAGGCGATTGAATTTAGCAAGGGCATTAATAAAAGAAGCGGAAATATATTTACTGGATGAACCAACAAATGGTGTAGATATAGAAACAAAGATAAAAATATACGAAATAATGGAAGAATTATCGCAAAAAGGGGAAACGATAATCTTAGCCAGTCATGACGTAAGTGAAATAGAAAAGACAGACAGGATAATAGTGTTAAAAAAAGGAAAAGTAGTGGCAGACAAAAAAACAGAGGAAATACTCAAAAAAACAACAAAGGAAAATGAAGAAAGGTTACTGGAATTAATCAAATGAGGTAAAAGACTCAGTTGATTGTTTCAATATTTTTTCTATTCTCGTGAGAATATATAAAAACAGTTTTTTGTAGGATACATTTATGCTATAATAATACTAAGAAAAAACAAATGTGGAGATGATGAAAATGAAAAAATTACCAATAGGAGTACAGGATTATAAAGAAATAATAGAAGAAAATTATATATATGTAGATAAAACAAAATATATATTTAATTTAATAGATAGTGGAAAATTTTATTTTCTCTCAAGACCAAGGAGGTTTGGTAAAAGCTTAACAGTATCAACATTGTATTATTTATTCAAAGGAGAAAAAGAATTATTTAAAGATACATGTATATATGACAAATGGGAATTCAAGGAATATCCTGTAATAAAACTCGATATGTCAGATAATACACTAACAACATATGATGAATTTATAGATTCACTTAATGAAAGAATTGAAGAATTATATAGAGAATATGATATTTCACCAATAAAAAATAATTTACCAACAAAATTTGGACATTTAATAACAGAATTAAGTAAAAAATACAAAGAAAAAACAGTAATACTCATAGACGAATATGAATCACCAATATTAGAACATATAAATAATAAAGAAAAGGCAGAAGAATTTAGAGCATTTTTAAGAGAATTCTATAAAAAAGTAAAAACAAAAGATGAATACATAAAATTTGTATTTATAACAGGTATTACAAAATTCACAAAAACAGGTGTATTTTCAGCACTTAATAATTTAAATGATATATCGTTAAATAAAAAATATGCAACAATGTTGGGTTATACACAGGAAGAACTTGAATATTATTTTGAAGATTATATAAAAGAAACAGCAAAAGAAATAGGAATAACAGAACATCAATTATTAAAAGAAATGAAAAAATATTACAATGGTTTTTCCTTTGATGGAGAACAATTTGTATATAATCCATTCTCCATATTAAAGTTTTTTGAAGAAAAAAAATTCAGAAATTACTGGTTTGAAAGCGGCTCACCATCATTTCTATCAAAATATATAGAAGACAAAAAAGTAACCTATGAGGATTTAGTAAAAAACACAGTAAGTAGCGATGATTTTACAACAAGGGAAATAGAAGATGCAAATGCAAATATATTCTTTACACAAGCAGGATATCTAACATTTAAAGGAATAAAAAGATATGGATTAACAGAAAAATACATATTAGATTATCCAAATCTCGAAGTAAAGAACAGTTTTTCAAAATTAATATTAGAATCAAATTACAAACCAAAAGAAGAAGCATATGAAAGGGTATATGAAATATATGAAAAAATAGAAAAAAATGACATAAAAGGATTAATAGAAGAAATAAAAAAAATAATAAGTGCAATACCGTATAACTTACACAAAAAAGAAGAAAAGTATTATCATTCATTAATATTTACAATAATAGCATCAGCAGGAATAGATGTAAAAGCAGAAGAATTAACAAATTTAGGACGAAGCGATCTTGTAATAGATTTTGATGAAAGGATATATCTTTTTGAAATAAAAGTGGATAAAAGTGCAATTGATGCGATAAACCAGATAAAAGAAAAGAAATATTATGAAAAATACATTGGAAAAGAAATATATATAATAGGAATAAACATCAATTCAGAAAAAAGAAATATTGAAGATTATATTATTGAAAAAATATAACTCCAGCTTTTGCTGGAGTTTTTCCTGAGTTTGACAGTTATTTTTTTCAGAAAAAGAGATAATGCTGAAATATAGCTCTAAATAGCAATTGTTAACTTTTTATTAAAAACAAAAGTGTCACCACACCCCCTAAATTTTATATTTTTCTTTAAATTCATTATAAGATGTTATTATTTTTGGCAATTTTTTTACATTATAAGATTGTTCATAACAGTGAGTTGTGTCAATTACGATTTAGTGACTTTTAAGGATTTTTATGACCTCATTAAGTGTAATATCAAAGATATTGTTAGTTAAATCTTCAATTGTTTTTATATCCAAGTAATCAAGGTTATTTAAGTATGGAACAATATTATCTCCAAATTTTTTGAATAAAAGACTTTTTGCGATTGTTTTTTCGCCTTCGAATTTTCCTTTCTCAATTCCTTTTTCAATTCCTTTTTCAAAGCTTTCCTTTAACGATTCATCTATTGCTTTTACAAAGTTTTCAAACATTCGAAATTCCTCCTCTCCACTTTCAATGTTTATCTCTATATTTTCAATTTTATTCTTTTGACTCAATACTATTAAGAATTTGTTCAAATATTCGGTGAATTTTTTCTTTTCATTTTTTGGTAAGCCTTTAAATGCTTTTTCTATCTCTTGAAACGCTTCTTTTATATTTTTTTTATCTGTTTTATCTATGCTCAATAATAATCCTAATGCATTTTTTATATCTATTAACCTTTTTCTATCTATTTGAGATAAATCTATTAATTCATATTTAAATCTTGGCGTATATATATCAAATAATTGCCAGTTTTGTATCTTTTCCATATACCAAATTTCTGCTGTCCATTTCCTTTTACCATTATAGAATACAACTGGTATTATTGGTGGTAATTTAAATCCTTTGTTTTTCGATTTATGTCTGTTTATATAATTTCTCCATATTCTAACCATATATTCTAATATCCTGAATTGCATTAAATAATCTATTGATGATTGATGTTCAAGTAATAGAAAAAGATATAAATCATTATTATCATAATTAATTTTAAATAAAATATCAGATTCTTTATCTCCATAGTTTAAATCGGTAAATTTAGTTTTTTCAATGGTAATTTTATCAGGAGTGATATTAAATTTTTTTAATGATGGTAGAAACAAATTGATAAATTCAATAATCATATCTTTGTCTTGAAATATTTCTTTGAATAGTTGATCATATAGTCCCATATTTTTCACCTTCTGATATTTTATTTCTTTTTTATTATATCATAACTGGATTAAATAATATACAAATTAGCATTTAAATTTTCTGATATTATATCCCCTTATTTGTAAGATTTTAATAGAATATATCAAAAAAATCGTCTGTAAAAAATACAGACGATTTAAAATATTTTTATTTATAAAATTTTTTCGATTTTTGGCAATTTTCTTACATTATAAAATTGTTCATAACATTGGGCTAATGAAAATAATTTTTCTTCTTCTAATGATTTTGCTGTAAAAGTCAAGCCGAAAGGTTCTCCATTTATATATGTTGTTGGAACAGTAATTGATGGGTATCCTGCTTTTGCAGAAATACCTGCACCATAATTGGCAGGAAAAAGCAGAGCTGTTAGATTATATTCATCCATTACTTTGTCAATCCCTAATTTTCTCGAATATTTTCTATCATTTAATAAGCTTTTTAAGTATTCTTTATCATTTATATTTGTCCCATCTGATCTAATTAAAATATTTTGTCCATACTTTATTGCTTTTGGATTTTTATAATTATATTTTATAATATCATTCAGTGTTTTTACTTCTAAATCTTTATCTTTTAAATAATTATTTATTCCATGTTTAAATTCATAATAAAGTACATTGATGTTACTTATTTTGTCCAATTTCTCAAATTTTACTTTAATTATTTTCCCGCCCAATTTCTCAACTTTTTTCAACGCTTTAAAAAACGCATCTTTTTTTTCATCCTCTAACCATTTTATATGATTTTCAGAATAACCAAAAATCATCCCCTTATAATCTTTTATTTCATTATATTTTGGATTATAATCTTTTACTATATAAGTAGCAGCATCTTTTTTATCATATCTACTCAATATTTTAAATATTTCATAAGCATCTTTAACTGTTCTGGTTATTGGTCCAGCAGTATCTTGTGTATATGAAATTGGTATAATACCACTTCTGCTAATTGAACCTGTAGTTGGTTTTAGACCAACGCATGAATTTGAACTGCTTGGCGATAAAATAGAGCCAGATGTTTCAGTTCCTATAGCTGCTAAACATAAATCTGCTGCTACAGCTACTGCAGAGCCAGAACTTGATCCTCCAGTATCAAAATTACCATATGGATTTTTAGTTTGTCCTCCTAATGTTGAGTAACCGTTTTTCATCTTAAAAGAAACAAAATTGGCAAATTCAGTAAGATTGGCTTTTCCCAAAATAACGGCTCCCGCTTTTCTTAATAATTTTACTAAATATGCATCTTCTTTTGCAAAGTTTCCTTCTAATGCTTTAACTCCAGCAGTTGTTTGCATTTTATCATTTGTGTCAATATTTCCTTTAATAATTATAGGAATTCCATGTAATTTACTTCTTATTTTTCCTTTTTTTCTTTCCAAATCTAATTTTCGAGCGATAAATATAGCATCAGGATTAATTTCTAATATTGCATTTAACATATTATTATATTTTGCAATTCTTTCAAGATAAAACTCTACCAATTCTACACTACTTAATTTTTTTTCATCGAATAATTTGTTAACTTTTTCAATCGTTAAATTCATCAATTCCATAGGTATCCCCCCAAAAATACTTTTTATTTTAAGGTACTTGTTACTATTAATGAATAACCCAAAACATAAAAACTGCTAAATCCAAATATTAGTTCAGTTTTTTTCATATTTACCCCCATTTAAAACTGGGCGGTATTTACCGCCCTTATAATTTATAATGATTCAATTTCATTCATAATAAATTCTACTAATTCGGAAATATACTTTTCAGAGAAATCAAATTTTATACCAGCTATTTCATATAACTTTTTAACCGGATATTTAAAACCAGAATTTAAAAAGTTTTTATATTGTGCTATAGCTTTTTTCCCATTTTCTTTATAATTCTTATAAACTGCTATAGCTCCTAATTGTGACATAGCATATTCAATATAATAAAATGGCACTTCAAAAATATGCAATTGCCTTAACCATCTAATCCTTTTTTCTTTATCCAATCCTGACCAATCAATTCCAGGATTAAATCTATCCATTAATTCACCAAAATAATTATCTCTTTCTTCTATTGTATGATTAGGATTTGTGTATATCCAATGTTGAAATGCATCAACGATCATTACCCAGGGTAATATTTTCAATGTTCCTTCTAATTGTTCTCTTTTTGCTTTTTTTAAATCTTCAGGATTATTATAATATTCATCTAAATACTCTAAAGTTAGTAACTCCATAGACATTGAAGCTAATTCTGCAACTTCACTTGGGAAATCTTTTAATATGGAAATAGGTATATCTTTAGAATAAAAGGTATGTTGTGCGTGTCCAGATTCATGCAGTAGAGTTTTTACATTTCCATGTATTCCTACAGCATTCATAAATATAAATGCTGCTCCTGTTTCACTTAAAGGATAATTATAGCCTCCTGGTGCTTTGCCTTTTCTATTAATTAAATCTAAAAAACCAGAATTTTTCATTTTCTCTAGATTCTTTGCAAAATCAATATCTACTCTTTTTAAAACTTTTATAGCTTTTTCTACAAACTCTTCTTCTGTTTTAAACGGTTTTAATATTTTTCCGTCAACATCAACTTCAGTATCCCATGGTCTTAAAGTTTCCACATTTAATTTTTTTCTTCTTTCTTCATTTAATTTTGTTAATGCTGGAACAACAGTTTTTTCAACAGAGTTATGAAATTCAAATAAATCTTTAGGTGTAAAATCAAACCTTCTTTTTGCATCATGCATATAATCTCTAAAATTTTCATATCCAGCATTTTTTGCTATTTGAATTCTAATATTCTTTAATTCATCAAAGAGGTTTTCTAATTCTTCATGATGTTCTAATATTGCATTATTTACTAAATTCCAAGCATTTTCTCTAATTTTCCTATCGGGATTTTTTAAATATATTCCCATTTGAGATAAAGTTTTTTCTTCACCATCAAATTTTACAGTTATTTTAGATATTATTTCGCCATATTTAGAAGATAATTTCTGTTCTTTTACTTTTAATGGTAAATTTTCTTTTCTAAAAATTTCAATGTCTCTAGATATTAATTTATTCATATGTATATAGCTCTCGTCTTTTAATTCATTTCTATAGGGTGATTCATAAAATTTCTTTTTTAATAAGAAATCATATTCACTTGCAGGAGATATTATATTAGCATAAAACTCATTAAATGCTTTTGAATTTTCTTCTTTTGTATCACATGTCATTCTAATATATCTCCATGCCATTTCTTCAGAGAGTATAGCGTCAAATTCAGACCACTTTTCTAAAAATTTTAGTAAATCATTAACTGAATTTATTTTTTCATCTAATAAACTTTCTAATTCATTTTTCACATCGTCCCAACTGTTCAAATTAATTTCTTTGTTATAAAATTTTCTTGGTTTCTTTTCAATTTTTTCATTTGTAATTATCATCTTTTTTCCTCCTTTTTTCATTTTGTTAGTTATACTAATTATATCATACTTTTATAAAAATTTATATTATTTTTTTTTTGTTTAAATATTTTTGATTTTATAAAAAATTTTTGAGCTATCGCTCTCCTTTTCCTTTAGATTTTTTATACCTAAAAAATCTAAGCGTAAATTTGTAGAAAAAAAATCATGTATTTTTATTTTATTTATTATATAATTTTATTGTGGTGCCACAAAGGAGGGGGATTATGGAAAATTATATATTAAAAAGTATTAATTCCGCATTAGAATTTATAGAAGAAAATATATCAAATGATTTTTCTTTAGAAGATATTGCTGAATATTCGAATTTTTCATTATCTTACCTATATAAATTGTTTAATTTAATTGTTGGTATGAGCATTAAAGAATATATCAGAAAAAGAAGGCTTTCAAAGTCTGTATATGATTTGTTTAATTCTAATATGAATATTTTAGAAATTGCTATCAAATATCAATATAATACCTATGAATCATATTCAAGAGCATTCAAAAAAGAATTCGGATTATGTCCTAGTGAAGTTAGAAAGAAAAGAATAAATGTACCGTTATTTAAACCTATAACTTTAAATGGAGGGGATATTATTATGGAAAATAGAAACTATTTATTGCTTATTGATATTGATAAATTTGCGGATATTAATAAAACATACGGAAGAAAATTTGGTGATTTAGTTCTATTACAGATACCTAAAAGAATAAAAGAAGTTTTAAATAATGGAAACATTGAGTATGAAAATAAAAAAGCTGAAAACATTGAGAGATTAGGCGGAGATGAATTCGTGATTGTATTGAAAAATACCGATGAAAAAAATGCAAAAGATATTTCTAAAAAAATTTTAGAAAATATTAAAAAAACATTTGTTTATGAAAATAAAAATATTCAGGTAACTGCGAGTATAGGAATCACTGAATATGTTTTATTAAATAAAGATACTTATGATGATGCGTATAAAGCTATGATTAATGCAAAAAAAGAAGGCAGAAACACTTTTAAATTAATATAGTTCTTTAGTATAATGCAAACCATGTAATAGAATAAATATAATTGGTATGGAATTTCCATACCAATTATTAATTATATTGATAGTAATTTCAAAATATTTTTTAATTATAATTTTTCTTTTGATTTTATTTGGAAAATTTTATTGTTAGATTTGATAATAACATCTTTTTTCGCTCTGGTTATTGCAACATAAAAAAGATTGATTTCATCAATAATGTATTGATGTTTAAATTTTATATTTTCTCCAACTATTATTTTTTCAATATATTCTTTATAATTAGTTTTAAATTCTTCAATTGTCTTATATTTTTCTTTTTTTAATAAATCTATTATATCTGGAAAATCATGACAAACAATAACTTTATCCCATTCTAATCCTTTACTTGTATGCGCCGTGGTAAGAAAAATTTTACTTTTACTATTTTTTGATTTATTTTCTGCTATGTCTAAAAGTGAAAATATTTCTTCATTATATTCTTCTGCTATGTTTATTGCTGAAATTAATTCATAATCTTCAAAATCTTCTGCATATTCTCTTAAATCATTTAATGATTTGAATTTTAAAAACCATTTTTCTGTTATTTTTTCTTTATAAGTTTGATTTCTTAAGTATTTTATATAATAATATACATTCAAAGAGAGATAAAATATTTCTTTAGGAGACCGAATAAGTTTTATTTCATGATTTTTGAATTTATCTATGAGCTTAATAAGAGTGGCATTTGTTCTTGTTACAAAAGCTATATTTTTTATATTTGTATCGTTTAAATAATTGAAAGAAATTATCTCATTTTCTTCACCTTTGAATTTTTTTAGTATTATATTTGCTTTCTCAGCAATATTATTATTAAATCTAAAGCTTTGGGTTAAGTATAGAATTTCTGAATTTAGATCATTTCTAATTTTATACATTGCATTGGTTGATCCTCTGAATGTATATATTTGTTGATGTGGATCACCAACTATTATTTTTTTTCCTTTTAATTTTTTAAAAATATCTAAAACAACTTCATTTGTATCTTGTGCTTCATCAAGAAGCACATAATCAAAATTTATTTTTTCCAAATATTTTTCAATATTTAACTGAAAATATTTTAAATATACATTATGCGTCATTTCAAGCTCGCCATTAATATACATATACCATATTTTTTCAATTTTATCTTTTAAATATTTTTTATGTTCGTTTATGATTCTAAGTCTTGGATTGTTTTCTATAATTTTTTCAATAGTATTATTGGAAATTTCTTTTATATCACTATTACAAAAATCATTAAATGCTATTCGAAGTAAATCTGCAATATATATATCAATTCCGAGTATAGAAGATATTTCAGATGTATTTAATTCTTTTCCAATTTTTTTAATTTTCAAATCTTTTTTTACAAAATAATACGCAAAACCATGTGTTGTTAAAACTTTAATATTTTTTATACCAGCTTTTTTTATTTTATATTCAATCTCATTTTTTATTGATCTATTAAAAGCAAGATATAGAAATTTCTTATTGCTTAAATTATAGGCAATGTTTAATAATGTGGTTGATTTTCCTGTCCCTGCAAAAGCATTTATTATTAAATTATTTACTTTCGCCTTTTTTATTATATTTATCTGTTCTTCTGTTAATTTATAATTCTTTTTATTTTCATAATTTGTGTTTTTAAAATCTGTGTTATTTATAATTTTTAAATATTCACTGTATATATTGTCTTTTTTGTTATTTTTATAAAAATCCCATCCGCAATTTGAACATTTTTTTATATCATCTTTCATTATCTTATTACATTTCGGACATTTTTTGAACAAAAAAAATGAATCACAATACGGACAAATTTTTACATCACTTTCAACAATTTCTTCACACGAAATACAGATTTTTGTATATTTTATAATACTTCACTCCATTCTTTAACATTTGCCAATAAACTCTAACACATCCTCATCAAAATTTTTTATTGATAATGTTAATTTTCCTATTCTTTTTATTGTTTCTTCAACATTTCCAGCAGCTATTCCATTACCACAGGGAATATTCATATTTTCCAATGCCAATTTTGCACTTTGGAGAGCTACGAAAGTGCCTGTTCCCGCTTTCAAGGCACATCCTCTTTTTGCGCCATCACATGTTAATCCAAACAGCGTCGATAAAACGTTGTTTACTGCATTTTTTATTTGCGTTTTTGTTCCACCTTTTAAATAAACTATCCCACCAGCAACTCCAGCTGATGCAACAGATCCTGCACCACAAATAGGTGTTAACACCCCTGTATAAGATTTTATATATATAGTAATTAACATACTGAGTAATAAAGCCTTTTTCATTTTTTCATCATCATATTTTTCACCTATTTTTATTATAGGTAGTGTGCTGGATAATCCCTGATTTCCACTTCCAGCAACAGTCATTACAGGCATTAATTCTCCACTCATCCTCGCATCGACTGCCGCTTGTACTATATTCACAGGTTCATAATCCAACACATGTCCAAAATTATTTTGTGTCTTTAACCCTTTTTCTGCAATTGCTGTATTCATATCTATAGCTTTTTCAATTAAATCAATTACTTCATTATCTGCAATTTCTACATATTCTATTAACTTATCAAAGTTAAAATCTTTTATTTTTTCCAATAATGCTCCACTTTGTTCAAATGGTTTATCTAATATAGGTGTTCCATTTTCTTCAATATGGACTATATTATCATGTTTTCCTTCAATTATTACTTGAACTATGTTTTCACTTTCTATTATACAATTAACCTTTAAACCATTATAATCTTTATTTACATCAATTTTTATCTTGCTCAATATTTTATGTGAATTATCAATACATTTTTGTTCTACATTCTTCAAAACTTCCAATCCCAATTCAGCTTCGCCACATGTATAAGCAAGTGCTGCTGCTATTTCTAATCCTATAAAAGGTGTCCCTGGAATATTTACTTCTAAACCATTTTTATAAGTATTTTTATCCAATAATATTTTTATTTTTTTTAATTTTCCTTTTAAATATTTTTTTGCCGTTGCAACTGCTAATGCAACTGCTATTGGTTCTGTACAACCATATGCAGGTTTAACTTGATCAAAAATTATTTTTTTTAACATTAATATCCCCCCTACACTTAGTAATTTTGTGATTCAATATTTGATATATCAATAATTGGAGCTAATCCAACCATTAAAAAACCTATTATTTTTAATACATTAAATGCTTCATTTAAAAACATCGCTGATAATACTGACGCAAATATTAGTTCTAAAGGCATTATTAAAGATAGAGTATGTGATTGTAATTTTTTTAATGATAAATAATTTAAAGTTAGTGGAACAAATGTTGCTAATACTGCTAATATAAAACCAGATAACATAAATTTACTATTTAATGTATATATTTCATTATTTAATAATACTAATACAAAATAATAAATAAATGTTCCAGAAAAAGTATAAAATGCACTTTCAAAAGGATTTGTATTTTTTTCTTTTAATTTATCACTTGCAGCCACAACAAACAATGCATTTACAAATGAACTGAATAATATTATTAATGTGCCAAATACTATGCTATTATTTCCAGAAAAAGCTCTTTCGCCCAAATTGGAAATCAAAACTCCAACAAAGGAAATTGCGACTGCAGAAATATTTACAATATTGAGTTTTCTTTTTGTAATTTTTGTTTGTAGTAATGATACAAAAATTGGATTTGTAAAATATATTACTGTCGCATAAGCTGGATTCAAATATTGAAGACCTACAAAAAAGGCATATGCTGCTATTCCGTAATTCATTATGCCCAACATTGAAAAATAGATAAATTTTTTGAAATGAAATTTATATCCTGCTAATACAAATATCATTCCTGCTATTAAAAAAGAAAAAAAGAATCTCAAAAATAATATTTGAGATACACTTGCTCCTATATTAAATGAATATTTACCAAGAACAGATGTTACTGATGAGGAAAAAGCCGATAGTATTGCCATTAAATAATGCAGAAAAATCACCTCTTGTATTATTATACTAATATTATATATTTTTTTTATTTATATTTCAAGAAAAAAAGAGGTGGGATAATCCCCCTCTTTAACTTTAATCAAAAATATTCTATTATTTTTTCTGCAAATTTATTCGCTGAAAGAACTTTTTTATCGTCTTTTACAATATCAGGTGTTCCAAATCCTTCTAATATTGTTTTTTCAAGAGATTTTCTTATTAATTCTGCCACCTGTGTAAAATTTATATATTCGAACATCATAGCGCCAGATAATATCAGAGATGTGGGGTTTGCCATTTCAGGATTCTTTATTCCTGGAGCAGTACCATGTGTCGGTTCAAATAAAGCTATATCATCTCCTATATTAGATCCTGGAACAATTCCTATCCCTCCCACCTGAGCTGCTGCTGCATCTGATAAATAATCTCCATTTAAATTTGGAGTTATTAATATATCAAAATTTTCTGGATTTAATAATAATTGTTGAAACATATTATCTGCTATAATGTCGTTTATCTCTATTTGATGTTTTTCTAATTCTAAACTATAATCTTTTGAAACTTCATAACACCAGTTTCTAAAAGCTCCTTCTGTATATTTCATTATATTCCCTTTATGCACTATGGTTATCTTTTTTCTATTATATTTTATAGCATATTCTATTGCTTTTTTCATTAATCTTTTCGTCTTAAATTCACTAATAGGTTTAATACCTATTGCTGTTTTATTCAGAGATATATTAAAATTACTTTTTAAAAAATTTATTATTTTATTTGATTCTTCAGAATTTTCTTTCCATTCTATTCCTGCATATACATCTTCTGTATTTTCTCTAAATATTATAATATCAACCTTTTCCGGATTTTTTACAGGAGCATCTATTCCTTTTATATATTTTACAGGTCTTATACATGCATATAAATCCAACTTTTGTCTTAATGCCACATTTAAGCTTCTATATCCACTACCAACTGGTGTTTCTAATGGACCTTTTATACCAATTTTATATTTTTTTAAAAGTTTTAAAGTTTCAAGTGGTAGAATATCCCCATATTTTTCAAATGCTTTTTTTCCAGCATATATTTCCTTCCAGATTATTCTTTTTTTATCTTTGTATATACGATTTACAGCTGCATTCCATACTTTCATAGCAGCATCCATTACGTAAGGACCTATTCCATCTCCTTTTATATATAAAATAATTTTATTTTCCATTTTCTCAACTCCCTATATATAATAAAAAATTTTATTATTTATCCAAAAAATGATTGATTAGAACAAGATTATCTGCATGTATAAATTCTTTATAATCGAAATTTTTTAAGATTTCTTCACTTTTTTTCCCTTTTATAATTTCAGTTTCATCTTTAGAATAATTGGTTAATCCTTTTGCTATTAATTTTGAATTATAATATACATCTACTGCATCGCCTTTTATAAATTCTCCTTCTATTTTATTTATTCCTATTGGCAATAAACTTTTTCTTTTTAATATTGCTTTATTAGCACCCTCATTAATATAAATCTTACCCTTACTATCGCTTAAATAAGCTATCCATGCTTTTTTATTTTTCATTTTTTTATCAGGTAAAAAAATTGTTCCTGGATTTTTATTTTCTATAAATTCATTAATATTTTTCAGATTATTTCCATTACAAATACACGCTTTGATACCAGATGCTGATGCCATTTTCCCTGCAAAAATCTTTGAATCTATTCCACCTGTTCCTAAAGTAGTCTTTTTCAAATTCATTATTTTTTTGTTTTCTTCATACTCTTTTATAATAAAACCTGTTTCATCATATATTCCATCAACTGAAGTTAAAATTATTAAACCATCTGCTCCCCACCCAATTGCAAAGTAGGCTGAAAGTAAATCATTATCTCCAAATTTTATTTCTTCTATTGATATTGTGTCATTTTCATTTATAATAGGAATTATTTTTAACTGGTTCAAACCTATAAGTGTATTTTTAAGATTTAAAAATCTTTGTCTATTGGAAAAATCATCTCTGGTAAGTAAAATTTGGGCAACCTTTTTATCATAAAAATCAAATGCCTGTTCATATATCTTCATTAATTGTACTTGTCCAATTGCGCATAAAGCCTGTTTTTGTGATAATCCTTTTAATGGATGGAAATTAAGATATTTTAGTCCTGCTGCATTGGCACCAGAGGAAACAATTACAACTTTTTTTCCACTATCTACAAGATTTGAAATAATTGAACTTAACTTTATAATAAAATTTTTATTTATCTGATTATCTTTTATAAGTAAATTACTACCTATTTTTATAACAATTTTGTCCATATTATTCCCTCACATTATAATTTCCAAATATTATATATTTATAAGTAGTTAACTCTTTTAAACCAACAGGCCCTCTTGCATGCATTTTTTGAGTGCTTATCCCCATTTCTGCTCCCATTCCAAATTCTCCTCCATCTGTAAACCGCGTAGAGGCGTTTACATAAACAGCTGCAGAATCTATTTGCTCTACAAATTTCATAGCATTAAAGTAATTTTCTGTCAATATTGATTCTGAATGTCCTGTGGAATATTTTTTTATATGTTCAATTGCTTCATTAAAATTTTCTACTATTTTTATTGACAATATTAAATCAAGATATTCTGTAGCCCAATCTTCTTCTGTTGCATTTTTAACATTTATAATATCAACAGTTTTTTCGCAACCCCTAATTTCAACGCTTTTTCTTTCTAAAACATTTTTTAACTCTGGTAATATTTTTTTAGAAATATTTTTATGTATCAATACCGTTTCAACAGTATTACATGTCCCAGGTCTTTGTGTTTTGGCATTATCAATGATTTTTATGGATCTCTCTATATTGGCAGATTCATCTACATATATATGACATATTCCAACACCAGTTTCTAAAACAGGAACTGTGGAGTTTTTTACAACAAAATCAATTAAACCTTTTCCACCACGCGGAATGATTAAATCTATATATTCATTTAATTTAAGCATTTCATCGACAAGTCTTCTATCTGTATTTTCTATTATTTCTATAGCTGACTCCGGGAGATTGGATTTTTTTAGTCCCTCTTTTATTGCTTTTACTATAGCTTTATTCGAATTTATTGCATCTGATCCACCCCTTAATAATACTGTGTTACCTGACTTTAATGCCAATATTGTAGCTTCCAGTGTAACATTTGGTCTTGATTCATAAATTATTCCAACAACACCTATTGGTACTCTAACCTTGCTTATTCTTAGACCATCTTCCCTTAAAAATGAATCATAAATTTCTCCAACAGGATCTTTTAAGTTAACAACTGTTTTACATGCTTCAATCATCCCATTTATTCTTTTTTCGTTTAATTCCAATCTATCAATTAATGCTTTTTTTAAACCTTTTTCTTCAGCAAGTTTTACATCCTTTTTATTTTCTTTTAATATGAATTCACTGTTTTTTTCTATTTCTTCTGAAATTTTCAATATTGCATGATTTTTTTCTTTTGTAGTTAGTGTTTTTAATATGTCAGTTGCTTTTTTTATTTTTTTTGCTTTACTTATTAATTCACTCATATTATCACCTCACAAACTTTTGCTTTTCAAATATGATTCGTATATAGACTTCATAATTGCACCTTTAACACCTTTTTGCTCTAATTCATATAATCCTTTTATTGTTACACCACCTGGCGAAGAAACTTTATATTTTAATTCTGCTAATTCAATGTTTTCTTTTTCCAAAAATTTTATAGATCCTTCAAATGTTTTTAAAACTATTTCTTTAGCTGTCTCCGCATGTAAGCCAATATTTATAGCCCCTTCTATAAAACTTTCAAGTATAAAAGAAACAAATGCCGGACCACTACTATTTAAAATAGTAAACGCATCAAATTTTTCTTCTTCTAATTCTATTACTTTTCCAAGTGGTTTCATTAAATCTATAATATCCTTTTTTATATTTTTATCAATAGTTTCATTGAAAGCGACAGCTGTAACTCCTTTGCCAATTTTAGAAATTATAGTCGGCATAATTCTTATTACATTATTTTTATGAGTTTTTTCTATAACTTCTTCTAATTCTTTTCCTGCCGCTGTACTTATAATATAATTTTCTTTTTCCTCAAGTTCAGATAATTCTTTAAACACTTTATCAATATGTTGTGGCTTTACAGCAACAAATATAAACTTTGATTTCTCATATACCTCTTCTATTGATTTACAAATATTTACATTCTCAAGCTTTTCATACTTTTTTAATTTTGATCTTGTTCTATTTATTATATTAAATTCATATTCCTTATTATATAATGCTTCTAAAATCATACTTCCTATATTTCCAACACCAATAATTCCAACATTCATAATATCACACTCCATAATCCCCATATTTCTTTACGTATTCATCAATACCCCCTATTTTAATTATTTTATTCATAAATTCCGGAAATGGTATAAATGTATATTCTTTTTTTTGAGTAATATTTTTTATTATGCCTTTTTCTGTATCTATTTCGAGGATATCACCTTCATTAATCTCATTTGCTTCTTTTAATTCTATAACAGGTAACCCGATATTTATAGAATTTCTATAAAAAATTCTGGCAAAAGATTCCGCAATTATACATGATACCCCTGATAATTTAATAATCCTTGGCGCATGTTCTCTTGAAGAACCTAACCCAAAGTTTTTACCTCCAACAATAATATCCCCTTTATTTACTTTATCAGCAAAATCTTTTCGAGCATCTTCTAAAACATGTTTTGAAAATTCATTAAGATTTGATCTTAAATGAAAATATCTACCTGGAGCTATATGATCTGTTGATATATTATCTCCAAATTTCCAAACTTTACCTTTTAATTTCATTTTAAAACCTCCCTTGGATCTGTAATATATCCAGTAATCGCACTTGCAGCAGCAACTGCTGGAGAAGAAAGATAAATTTCTGAATTTGGATTTCCTGCTCTTCCATGAAAATTTCTATTTTGAGTTGATAATACCTTTTCCCCATCAGCAGGAACTCCTGCATGTACTCCTACACACGGACCACAACCTGGAGGTAATACTGTCGCATCAGCTTCTAAAAATATATTAATCAAGCCTTCCTTCAATGCTTGCAAATAAACTTCTTTTGAAGCAGGAGCTATTATTAACCTTATATCTGATGCTTTTTTTCTTCCTTTCAATATGGATGCTGCTACTCTTAAATCTTCTATTCTACCATTTGTACATGTTCCTATGTATACTTGATCTATTTTTACTCCTACTGCTTCTGTTATATTTCTCGTATTATCAACGGTATGTGGAAATGCTACTTGCGGTTCTATATTAGATAAATCAATTTCTATAATTTTTTCATAATTTGCATCATCATCTGCTCTTATTTCTTTATAATCCTTTTCCCTACTATTTATTTTTAAATACTCCTTAGTTTTTTCATCAGTTGGAAATATCCCCACCTTGGCTCCAGCTTCCACTGCCATATTTGATATTGTAAGTCTTGATTCCATGGAAAGATTTTTTATACCATCTCCACTAAATTCTAATGCCTTATAAGTTGCTCCATCAGCGCCTATCATTCCAATTAAAAATAAAATTATATCTTTCGCATAAACTCCAAAAGGCAGTTTACCCTTTAAAATTATTTTAAATGTTCCTGGGACTTTTAACCATACTTTTCCTAAACCATATGCCAGAGCTATATCCGTAGATCCCATACCTGTAGCAAAAGCTCCCAAAGCTCCTGCAGTACATGTATGTGAATCAGCTCCTACAATTACATCACCTGGTTTAGCATATTTTTCAGCTACTATTTGGTGCGAAATCCCTTCTCCTATATCATATATATTCGCAGAAGTTTTTTTACAGAAATTTCTTAATTTACTATGAGTATTGGAGAGTTCTTTTCTTGGACTTGGTGAAGCATGATCTATAAAAACCAGAGATTTACTTTCTACATCTTTAAAATTCAAATAATTAAACTGATCAACAGTTAATGGACCTGTCCCATCCTGTACAAACGCCAGATCTACATTCGAAACAATTATTTCTCCCGGAAAAACATCTTTTCCGGCATGTTGGCTTAAGATTTTTTCAACTATTGTTTTACCCATTAATTTTCAACTCCTTTCACTTCTCTATACTTTAACCCTTTTGGTCCTTTATAAATTGACCGGGGTCTAAATATTCTATTATTTTTTTTATATTCCATTGCATGAGCGGTCCAGCCAACTATTCTTGCCATGGCAAACATAGTTGTAAAAAATTCCGAAGGAATTCTAAAATAATTATAGAGAATGCCTGAATAAAAATCTACATTTGGAAATATTTTTTTATTTTTAAATTTTTTTATTACATATTCTTCAACCTTTAAAGCTATTTCAAAATATTCAATTCTTTCATTTATAAACAAATTTTTTATCCAATTTTTCAATATTCTTGCGCGTGGGTCATATGTTTTATATATTCTATGACCAAAACCCATAATTTTTTCGCCTTTTAAAATTAAAGAATCAATATAATTCTCAACATTGTCAATACTTTTTATTTCCTCAAACATTTTTAAAACTCTTTCATTTGCACCTCCATGTAAAGGTCCTTTTAATGCCCCTATTGCTGTTGTTATAATAGAATACAAATCTGATAGAGTCGATGCTGTTACTGTTGATGCAAAGGTAGAAGCATTCATACCCTGTTCTGCGTGTAAAATTAATGCTTTATCAAAAATATCAGATTTTTCTGAAACTTCACCAAACATCATATACAAAAAATTTTCAGAATGGTTCAAATCTTCTCTTGGCCGAATTAATTTCATCTCGTTTTTTATCCTATACCAATACGCTATGATTGTAGGTATTTTCGCTGTTAAATTTATTGCATTTTCTAAGGATGAATTTGTTTTTTCAGAATATATACCTAATAAAGACACCGCACTCCTCAACACATCCATAGGATGTGCATTTTTTGGTAATTCTTTCATCATTTTTACAATTTTTTTAGGTAACTCTCTTTTTTTAGATAACATTGATTTTATAAAATCAAGTTCATTTTCATTTGGAAGAGATCCAAACCATATTAAATAAGATGTTTCTTCGAAATTAGAATTTTCAACCAAATCCTCAATTTCAAACCCTCTATAAACAAGTTTCCCCTTTTCTCCATCAATATATGAGATAGAGCTTATCGCTACAGCTACCCCTTCCAATCCATGTTTTACATCAAAATTAACATCCATTTTTTCACCTCCTCAATATTGAAAAATTTTATATTATTGTAAAAAACGATGTCTTTAATTGTTTAATTTTCTTTATTAAAATAGATTATAATTCTATTTGTTTTTATCTTTTGATATTAGAAAAAAGAATAAAAAAAGGCCACACTTCTAAGAAAGTGTGGCCTTTGATTACCTTAAGTTAAAAAAATCATACACCGAGCTTAAGGTGCCGCAAAGGCCACACCTTAGGTTCGGGTTGATTATTTAATGTATTTATTAAATTTAAAGCAGAATAATTAATTACAAACATTATAATTTCCTCCTATCGGCTTTTAACGGCACAGATAACCTTTAATTGATTTTAACATATTTATTATTAAAAGTCAAGTCTTTTTTTACAATTATATTATAGTAAATAAAATTTAATTATTTTTTAACTATTTACTCCAATCATAATTATATATCCACTTCTGCTTTAATTCTTCCAATGTCCCATCTGTTTTTAATGTTTCTATTACCGTATTTAACCATAAAAGTAAATCAAGATCACTTTTTTTAACAGCTATTCCCAGATTTTCTTTTGTTAATAAATCTTTAATCATGACAATAGATGGGTATTTTTTAACCAATGTTCCAAAATACAAATCATCAAACACTATGGCATCCGCTTTTTTTATAATTATTTGATATGCTGCTGCATCAACTGTCTCAAAAGTTAAAATTTGTGCTTGTGGAAAATTTTTTCTGGCAGCTATTTCACCTGTTGAACCTAACTGTACCGCTATTTTTGCTTTTTTCCCCATTTCTTTCAGACTCTCAATAGTAAGACCTTCTGGATATTTCTTTGAATTATACATTAATGCCTGCCCAGTTTGATAATAAGGAATTGTAAAATTAACTTTCAACGCCCTTTCCGGTGTTATTGTCATCGCGGCTAATATTATATCAAACTTATCAGTCATCAATGCCGGAATTATTCCATCCCAATTTGTTATGATAAATTTTACGTTTACACCGAGAAAGTCAGCTATAATATTCGCAAATGCTATGTCGTGTCCTATTCTTTCTCCTTTTGTATTAATACCATAAAATGGTGCATATGCTGGATCCTGACCTATCAATAAAACGCCTCGTTTTTGTATCTCTTCAATTTTTCCACCAAATACTACTAATGTCATCAAAATTGCCAAAAATAAAAATATTCTTTTTTTCATAATATCAACCTCCTAATTATTTTTTTGATTAAATAATAAAAAAGACCACATTTAATTAATGTAGCCAGAATTTCCTAAATTCAATACAACTCTAAAAGGTGTAAATATTGGCCACACCTCACATGATGATGATAATAATGATGATGATGATGCAAATTTCCGTTATAATTAAATTTCTTTATAAAAATACTTTTTTCCATAAATAAACCTCCTCTCTATTAAGCTATTTCATATTTTAATTCTGTTTTAAAAAAAGTATCTGGATCCATGTTTTCTAATATTTTTCCATCTTTCATAAAAACAATTCTATCTCCTGCTTTTTTTGCAAAATCAACCTCATGAGTTACAACAATCATAGTAGTTCCCGAATTAGCAAGTTCAACCATCGTTTCTTTTACTTCATAAACTAAGCCAGGATCAAGAGATGAAGTTGGTTCATCAAATAAAATTATTTCTGGTTCCATAGCTAAAGCTCTGGCTATTCCAGCTCTTTGTTGTTGCCCTCCAGATAATTGCCCAGGAAAATTATATACTTTATCTTTTAAATGTACTTTTTCTAAAACTTTAATAGCTTTTTCATAAGCTTCTTCTTTTTGCATTTTTTTTGTTCTTATTAATCCTAAAGCTATATTATCTATTATTTTTAAATGTGGAAAAAGATTATGTTGTTGAAACACAAATCCAATTTTTTGAACTAAGTTTTTCCTTGTATAATCAAAAATATTTTTTTCTTCTAATATTATTATTCCTTCATGGTATTCTTCTAATCCAGCAATACATCTCAATAACGTTGATTTACCAGACCCGGAGGGTCCCATTATCACCAACACTTCTCCTTTTGTAACTTTCATATCTACACCTTTTAAAACCTGTAATTCTCCAAAATTTTTTTTCAAATTTTTTATTTCAATCATAATATTGCATACCTCCTTTCAAAATATTTTCCTAAAACTTGTAATAGTGCTGTTATTGTAAAATAGAATATTGCTACGGTTATATAAGATTCAAAAGATGCAAATGATGATGTTGCAATTTGGCGTCCAACCATTGTCAATTCCTGTAATGCTATTACAGAAGCAAGTGAGCTATCTTTTACAAGACTGATAAATTGTCCTGTTAAAGCTGGTAATGTTGTTCTAAATGCCTGAGGTAAAAGTATATCAACATAAATATAAAATGTGTTTAGTCCTATCGTTTTTGCTGCTTCAATCTGGCCTTTATCTACAGCTTCTATTCCTCCTCTTATTATTTCTGATATGTATGCACCTTCAAAAAGAGAAAGTGATACAATTGCACCAATCATAGCATTAATCTCAATCATAGATCCTACACCATAATATATAATCAAAATTATTACTAATAATGGTATATTTCTAAAAACTGTGGTATATGTATTGGCAAATTCTTTTAAAATTTGATATTTAGATGTTTTCATTACTCCAAATATAATACCAATAATCAGCGCAAATAATATTGATAACAAAGATATTTTTAATGTCATGAAAAAACCATCTATATATAAATTCATATATTTAAAAGGCACACGTTGCCAATTAAAAGGATAATTTTTTGACATTTCAATATAAAAACTTGATAGTATGAATATTAATACAATATATGCTATTATTTTTTGTATATATTTTTTTTTCAATCTATTCACTCCAATCATAATCAACCATCCATTTTTGTTTTAATTGTTCCAATGTTCCATCTGTTTTTTTACATTCAATAAATGTATTTAACCATAATAACAAATCTATATTTTCTTTCTTTATAGCTATCCCAAGGTTTTCTTTATTTAATAAATTTTCAGTTGTTTTTATTGCAGGATATTTTTTTGAAATAGAACCATAATATAATTCATCAAAAATCAATACATCTGCTTTTTTGGTAATTATCTGATAAGCTGCAGCATCAACTGTTTCAAAAGTCAAAATCTGTGCTTTAGGGAATAATTTTTTAGCTGTAAATTCTCCTGTAGTACCTAATTGAACTGCTATTTTAGCTTTTTTCTCCATTTTTTCTAAATCTTCTTTTGTTATTCCATCTGGATATTTCTCACTATTATAAAATATTATCTGTCCAGTTTCATAATATGGAATTGTAAAGTTTACTTTCAAAGCTCTTTCTGGGGTTATTGTCATCCCGGCCAATATAAAATCAAATTTGTCAGCCAATAATGCTGGTATTATTCCATCCCAATTTGTAATAACAAATTTAACTTTTACTCCTAATACTTCTGCCATCATTTTTGCCAATTCCACTTCATATCCAATTCTTTCACCTTTTGTATTAACTCCATAAAACGGAGCATATGCTGGATCCTGACCAACTAATAAAACACCTCGTTTTTGTATTTCTTCAATTTTCCCTCCAAAAACAATCATAATCATCACAATAACGAATAATAATACAACTAACTTTTTCATAATATCTCCCTCCTCTAAAAAAGTATTTGATTAAATTTTATATAAAAAAAATTATATAAAAAAAAGCCACACCTTAGATGGTGTGGCCTCTGATTTTCCTTGAGCAAATACGACAACTCAAGGTGTCAGCGCGAGGCCACACCTTGAATGATGTCTTAATATTATATTTGAATTGCTATTAATTATTGTATATAAATTTTTCATACTATTTCCTCCCATTTTTTCACAATCTAAATTTTTTATGATTATATCATAAAATACTTTTCATGTCAACTGAGTTTGTATTATTAATACTCTATTAACTTAAATATAATCTTGCTTTCTAAATATAAAAATGGTATAATTATAATATAACAAAAATTACAAGGAGGGGATTTTATGATATCAAAAAATATGGAAGAAGCTTTAAATAAGCAAATAAATGAAGAACTGTTCTCCGCTTATTTATATTTATCTATGGCCGCATATTTTGAAAGGAAAGGTTTAAAAGGGTTTGCTAACTGGATGAATGTTCAATACCAAGAAGAAACTTTTCATGCTATGAAAATGTATAGATATTTACTGGAAAGAGGTGGAAGCGTAGAACTTTTTGAGATAAAAAAGCCAAAACGCGAATGGAATTCAACCCTTGATGTTTTTAAAGAAACTTTAGAGCATGAAAAACATATTACTAAATGCATCAATGACCTTGTGGATTTAGCTGAAAAAGAGCATGATAGAGCCACATTTAACTTTTTACAATGGTATATAGACGAACAGGTTGAAGAAGAAGCAAATGGTGAAGAAATAATAGCTAAGTTAGAGTTGATAAAAGATAATCCTAATGCATTATTTATGTTAGATAGAGAATTATCTTCAAGAACTTTCCAAATTCCAAGTGAAAATTAAAAATAATAAAAGCAGGCTTCAGCCTGCTTTTATTATTTTTAATAATATTTTTATTGAGTATATTTTTCCAAATAAGACGGGATTCCATTATTATTGATAATATTAGAATATATTTTTCCACTTGATCTTATATGAATTTTAGAATTTTCATAATCAAGTTCATATAATCCATATTTAGCAGAAAATCCATATTCCCATTCAAATAAATCAAAAATTGTCTTATGATGAAATCCAAAAACTTTTACATTCTTTTTCAATGCTTTATATACATTAGTTAATACTTTAATTAAAAAAGTCGCTCTGTATATATCATTTTCATCAGCAATCCCTGTTGATAATATTAGAATAGGTTTATCCAATGATTTTATTTTCAATAAATATTCTAAAATTACATCTGGATTTATATTCTTTCCAATATCATCTTTTTGAACTGGTTTAGAGGTGTCATAAACTCTATTTCCATCATAGCTAATAGATATAAAATCTAAGTATTTCGATAAATTATTTTTCCTAAAATCAAACTCATCATAGGTAATATTTTTTGTAAAAGAAATTTTAGAATATTTATTGTTTTTCTTTATTAAAAAATATATATCTTTATGTAAATCATAAAAATTTTTTATAATTGCATCTTTTTTTTCTGTGTCATTATTTTTTGATTGCGGAAAACTTTTTTCTTCAAATGTCTTTTTTATATATTTATCAGGTTCAAAAAAAGTTATATAGTAATCGACTATATCCCCTATATAGTTTAATATAGTTTCAACATATTCAATAAAAAATTTAAAGTTTTTTTCTTTACTAAATCCACCTTTTTCTTCAAACCATATTGGTAATGTGTAATAATTTAAAATAACGATAGGTTCAATTTTATTTTTTTTCAATTTTATAATAAAATTTTTATAACTTTCAAGCTTTTTATAATTAATAAAATTCATTTCAGGATATATTTTTGCCCATTCAAAAGAAAAAGACAGAGAGTTATATCCGGAAACTTTTGAAACCTCTATTATTTCATTAAATAAATTCATATTCATATTGTTTAAAATAGATAAGCTAGTTCCATCTCTTATATGGCCTTTCTTTTGCCATAAATCCCAATTAGTTTTATCATTCATTTTTTCAATCTGATATGAAGAAATTGTATTCCCCCATAAAAATCCTTTAGGAAAAGTAATATTGCTTTCCACTTTAATCCCCCATTTTATTATTTTATTATCCCAAATGCTTTTAATATAACCCTTTTTCGTCTTTTACCATCAAATTCTGCATAAAAAATTTCCTGCCATGGACCAAGATCCAATTCTCCATCCGTAATTGGAACTATAACCTGATGGTGCATTATTAAATTTTTTAAATGCGCATGTCCATTTATTTCTCCAGTTCTATGATGCTTATAAGGATAATTTTGTGGCGCTAACTTTTCCAGCCATTCTTTTATATCCTCAATTAATCCTGACTCATAATCATTTATATACACAGCAGCTGTTAAATGCATAGCCGAAACAAGAACATACCCATCTATAATATTAGATTCACTAACAAACTTTTTTACTTCATCTGTTAAATATATTATATCAATACTTTTTTCAGTATTAAACCATAAATATTTCGTTACACTTTTCATTTTGCTACCGTATACCTCTTTATCTATTGACATTCTCCCCCTCCTAAAATTTTGGTTTTTCTCGCATTGTTTTTATACTTATCTTTTCAAAAAATCTCAAAATTTTAGTAAAAAACCTTTCTCTTGAAGATATTGGCTCTACTTTTATCGTGTAAAAACCATTTTTATTACCAGCAATTATATCTGTAAATAGCTGATCACCTATTAAAACTACATGAGTCGGTTCAATATTAAATTCTTGAACACTTTTCTTTATTCTAAAGGGAAACGGTTTTAACGAATAACCCATAACTTTTATGTTATACATTTCTAACTGCTTTTTTATATTATCAAATCTATATTCTTTACCATTTGATGCTATCATGATTTTAAAATCTTTAGACAATTTGCCAAATAATTCAATAATATCATCTGGTAATTTTTCAGAGCGCCATGTAGTTAAAGTATTATCAAAATCGAATATTAATAATTTATAATCCTTTTGCTTTAATTTTTTGTAATCTATATCAAAAATAGTTTCAGCAAATTCATTAGGGACAGCTAAATCCATAACTCTAAACAACCATCCAAATGTATAGAAAAAAATGAAGTATAAAGATTTCGAGACTATTGCAGCTATTTTTTTATAAAAGGAATCTATTTCATAAGTGTATGGATTAACTAATATTGTATATAATCCATTTTTATTTCCTACTAGAATATCTGTAAAAAACAGATCTCCTATTAAAACAGTATCTTTTGGACGAGAATCTAAATCTTCCAATACTTTTTTTATTTTTTCGGAAAATGGTTTTTTCATTTTCCAATATATTTTAACTTTTTCTCTCATTTTTTCTTTTACATTTTTGATTCTTTTTTCTGGACCATTAGATACAACTGCAATTTTAAATCCCATTTTATATAATTTTTTAAAAAGAGCAACTGTCTTATTATCTATAGGCTGTTTCCATGGGGCTAATGTAAAATCATAATCAAATAGTAAAGTATTAAATCCTAATTTTTTTAATTTCAAATAATCTATATCAAAAATAGTTGGATGATGTTCGTATGGAATTGGTATAATATTATAAATATTTTTTTTAAACTTCTCCGTTGTTGGGTTCAACCCTTACAACCTCCAAATCTGCCATTTCTTTTAATGAATTAATCAATTTCAAAGATTCATCCAATGTATCCTTTGGACTTATTATTTTCATTAGATTATTTTCAATTACATTCCTTACATTCATTAAATTATCAACTGATTCAAGCAAATATGTAACTAAATGTATATCTTCTCGTTTTACTTTTACATATATATCATATTCTTTTACATCTGTTTTCACTTCAGCACCTCCAAATATGCAAAACATTTTTTGTTTTTATATTTTACATTATATATCTTACATATTTTTTACAAAAGCTCTGCAGCTTTAGTTGCTAACTCTGATCTCTCACCTTTTAACAAATATATATGCGCTGCTAAATCTGAATTTTTAAATTTAGAAGAAACATAAATTAAACCATTGGATGAAAAACCCAAATAAGGATTATCTATTTGAAATGGATCTCCAGTTAATATTATTTTTGTATTTTCCCCAACTCTTGTTATAATTGTTTTTATTTCATGCGGTGTGAGATTTTGCGCCTCATCTATTATCATATATTGTTCTGGAATGGATCTTCCTCTTATATAAGATAATACCTCTATTTCTAATATTTCTCTTTTTTCTAAATATTCATCAGGTTTTTTCCCTTTTCCCTGAAATAAAAAATCTAAATTATCATATATAGGTTGTAACCAGGGCCTCATTTTTTCCTGGATGGAACCCGGCAAATAGCCAATATCTTTTCCTACTGGAACTATTGGTTTTGATACTAATAATTTTTTATATTTTTTTTCATCTAAAACTTTGCTAAGCCCTATTGCTAATGCAAGCAATGTCTTACCTGTCCCCGCACTACCAACAAGAGTTACCAAAGGTATTTCATCATTAAGTAATGCATCAAATGCAAATATTTGCTCTCTATTTCTTGGATTGATTCCAAATATTTCTGTAAAATATGATATATCCAATTTTATTAAAGCTTTCTCTTTCTCTGAATATCTGTAATAATTTCCATCATTTAAATCAAAATACGTATTTGGATATGGTTTTTCATTTAAATTTAATAAATTATAATTAATCTTTTCTTTTTCAATAATTTTTTTATCAACCTTAAGTTCAACAAATCCTGTAAAATAATTTTTGTATTCAATACGATCTGTCAAATAATCCTGTGCCTCAATCCCCACAGCTTCAGCTTTTATTCTTAAATTTAAATCTTTAGTAACTAAATAAGTCGGTATCTCACTTTCTTTTTTTAACTCCATTGCATATAATAATATCCAATCATCCATTTTTTTCCCTAAATAACGAGGAATTTTTATTCCATTTTCTTCTAAAGTTGCTATTTTTAGCATTCCACCATTTTCTAATTTTATTCCTTTTTGCAAACTACCTTCTTTTCTTAAATTGTCTAAAATTCTATTAACTTCTCTCGCAGCAGCACCTGTTCGCTCACCACGTGTTTTAAGATTATCTATTTCCTCTATTACTGGAAATGGTATAATGACATTATTGTCTTCAAAATTAAACATTGCTTTTGGATCATGAATTAAAACATTAGTGTCTAATACATAATTTTTTACCATATTATCCCCTCCATTTTTTGATAAAATCCCCTAAACTTTTTAAACCAAAATTATTAATAAAAACTAAAAACAGTTTTGCCGTCATTAATGCATCTTCATATGCCCTATGAGATTTACCTATATAAATATGAAATCTTTTTGATAAAGATTCTAATGAATATGGACCTTTTTCTAATAATGCTTTGGCTATTTCTAATGTATCTATATAATAATTTTCAACTGGTAATATTCCACTTTCTTTAGCAGCTACATCTAAAAATAACATATCCATTTTTGCATTATGTGAAACAAGTATTGTATTTGAAATATACTCTTTAAATTTAGGAAAAACTTCTATAATTGTTGGTGCGTTTTCTATATCTTTATTATTTAATTTATGAAATTGGGAACCTTCGACAGGTATTTTTATTTTTGGATTAACTAATGTATGAAACTCATATTTTCTTTTTATTTTACCATTATATATAGGAATAGCTGCTATTTCGATAATTCTGTCTCCTAAATCTGGTTTTAACCCGGTAGTTTCCAGATCAAATGAGACAAAAACTTGTGTTTCAAGATTATACATATTAATACCTCCTACATTTTAAGTATAGCATAATTTTTCAAAAGATTCAATTTTAGTTTCAAATAGTTATTAATTTGAATAACATTAGGTTAATTTTTTTCAGATAATCTATTTTTCTGGTATAATACTATAGTGAAAATTCCGCTCTTATTTAGGGGCCAAAATTGTCCGAGGAGGTGTAGTAATGAAGGAAAGGATTTATGAAGTGATGTTTATTGTTTCTCCAGAATTATCTGAAGAAAACAGAAACAACGAAGTTGAAAAGGTTAAAAACTGGATTGAAGAAAAAGTAGGTGGAGAAATTCAACACTGGGAAAGATGGGGTATGAGAAAACTAGCTTATAGAACCCATCAAGGATATACAGAAGGAGATTATACCTGGGGAATATTTAAGGCTACTCCTGACAAAGTTAATGCATTAGATGGCTTGTTTAGAATTAACAGTCAAAACACTTTCAGATGGCAAGTTTTTAGAAGAGAAGATTTAGAAAAAGCTGAAAAAATCAAACAGAAAAAAGTCGAAGAAAATAAAGAAGTTGTCGTTGAAGAACCAGTAAATTCTGAAGAATGATAGGGATGAAATTATGAGTTATTCATTTAATAGGGTTATATTAGTTGGTCGATTAACTCGTGATCCAGAAGTACGTATGACTACTTCAGGTGATAAAGTTGCTAATTTTACTTTAGCTGTTGACCGTCCAAATTGGAATAACGATTTTAATGGTCAAAAGACTGATTTTATCAGAATTGTTGTATTTGGAAAAAAAGCAGAATTTGCTGAAAATTATTTAAAAAAAGGTGTTTTGATCCTTGTTGAAGGCGCTCTAAGGGTTAATAGCTGGAGAGACCAAAACAATAATTATAGAGAAAGAACAGAAGTTTCAGCAACGAATATACAATTTATGGAATCAAAAGCCAGTAGAGATGCTTATATAACAGATAATTTTGAGAACAATTCAAAAATAGAAGTGATTGAACCGACTATTGATGAAGTTTCTGATGATATCGGAGAATTCTCAGATGAGAAATTTCCTGAATTTTTTCCTATCGATGATGATAGTATAGATGATGATACCCCGCCAAATTTTTAGGAGGTGAATATAGTGGCATTTAATAGAAGACCAAGAAGAGTAAAAAAATGTAAATTGTGTTCAATGAAAGTTGAATATATAGATTATAAAAATACAGATTTATTAAAAGATTTTATAAACGAGAAAGGAAAAATTATTCCTAAGAGATTAAATGGTAATTGCTCTAAGCACCAGAGAATGGTTAAAACTGCGATAAAAAGGGCAAGACAAATGGCATTATTACCTTTCATAAATGATTAATAGGAGGCATAGCCTCCTTTTTTTCTATTAAAAAATTTAAAACATTTATGATATACTTATAATTAGAAGAAATTGGAGGTTGATAAAATGAAAGTTATGTTATTAAAAGATGTTGCTAAAGTTGGTAAAAAAGGTGAGATTGTAAAAGTATCTGATGGCTATGGTAGAAATTATTTAATTCCTCGAAAATTAGCCGTTGAAGCTAAAGAAGGAGAAATAAAACACGTTAAAAAGATTCAGGAAATAAAAAAGGAAGTAAAACAAAAAAGGAAAGAAAAAAACGAAAAATTATTAAAGCAGTTACAGGAAAGAGTTTATAAAATTAAGATAAAATCCGGTTCTAATGGTAAATTGTTTGGTTCTATTACTGCGAATGATATAGCAAAATTAATAAAAGAATCTACAAATATAGATTTTGATAAAAGATGGTTCGCTGAAAAAGTTAATATTAAAGAAATTGGTTTATATACTTTGAAAATTAAATTACCTGAAGGAGTTAAAGGAGATATAAAATTAAAAGTTGAACCTTTAGAATAATGATTTAAATAATGGATGGTGAATATTTTGGAATTTATAATTCGTTCAAAAGCTTTATACAGCACATGGATTTACTATAAACCAGATAGATTGTTATTCGATGTTGGAGAAGGTATAAGCGCATCATTGGGAAACAAGATTTATAGCATAGAAAAAATCTTTATTTCACATTCTCATGTTGATCATATAGCTGGTTTATGGGGATTCATAAATACCCGTAATAATGCAATGGGAAGCCGTGAAAAAAATCTTGAAATATACTATCCAAAAGGCTCAAAAAATATTGAAGAATATTTAAATTTTATAAAAAGTATGAATAAATATCTACGATTTAAACTAATCACAAAACCTTTAGAACATGAAGATGTTGTAGAACTAAAAAACAAGAGATTTTTAAAAGTTTTTAAAACACGTCATACACCCGGAGAAAAATCATTAGGTTTTCAAATATTAGAAAAAAGAAAAAAATTAAAATCCATTTATTCCAATTTAAGCGGGGAAAATATAAAGGAATTAATAGCTAAATTCGGAAAAGACCATATACTGGAAAATTATATAAAAAAAATTTTAACAATTAGCGGGGATTCTTTGCCTATTTCACCAGATATTATCGGTGATTCGGATACTTTAGTTCATGAATGTACTTTTATAAAAGAGTCAGATAGAAAAATTAGAAATCATACATCTTTAAATGAAATAAAAGAATTACTGAATTTCATACATCCAAAAAGAGTTATATTATACCACGTTTCTAGCAGATATAATAGATTAATAAATAAAGTTAAAACAGAATTATCTGAAGAGTTTAAAGATATTAAATTTTTTATAGTTCATCCAGAAGAAATTTCTATTATATAAATTTACACGAAAAAAGGGGGGGGATTATGGTTGAATGGCAATTCTGGATAATATTAGGAATAATATTCATTGTGCTTGAAATTATCACACCAACTTTTTTCTTCTTTTGGTTTGGTTTAAGTTCATTTATTACCGCCATTTTCGGACTATTCATTTCAAACAAAATAATTAACTCAGTTATATTCATAATATTTTCTACTATATTATGGTTATTTTCAAGAAAAATTGTAAAAAAGTGGAGCAATCCTTTGCAAAATAAAAATTTTCATTTAGATGAATTAATAGGAAAAACGGGACTGGCTCTTTCTGATTTTGACAAAAATAATTCTGGAATAGTTAAAGTCTTTAGTGAACAATGGAGCGCATATTCTGAAGAAGGAGAAATAAAAAAAGGAGATAAAGTGATAGTATTAAAAAGAGAATCAAATATGTTAATTGTAAAGAAAATACTGAGCGAATTCAATTTAGAGAG
>NZ_AZAX01000004.1:0-105199 GCF_001021175.1 Marinitoga sp. 1155
AGTTTAAAATATAACAAATCCCATTCGGGATTTGTTATATTTTAATAATACGAAAATAAAAAATAAAAAAAGATTGTCCAAAAGTCAAATTCACTCAGACAGCTTGATTGCTAATCCTTAAAATTATTCATTCTCAGCCGTCGTTCAGATTTTTCATCCATGAAAAAGCTTCACTCAAAAAAACGTCCTGTTTTTTTGACGGCTTTCATTCATAATTTTAAGGGCAATCTTCGAGTCTTCGTTTCATTTGAGACTTTTTAGACAATCTAAAATAAAAAAAGTTAATGTTATAACAAATCCCATTCGGGATTTGTTATATTTTATTCTTTTATTTACTTAAATAATGTTAAAAAAAATATGTTATAATTTAAAAAACGGATAGAGGTGAAAATATGAAAAAACTTCTGAAAAATGCATATGTATTAATAAGTGCTGATGCTGATATAAAAAAGTTAGATATATTAGTTGAAAAAGATAGAATAATAGAAATAGCAGATGAAAATGTGGATATAGATGAAGATATAGAGATATACGATTTGTCAAATAAATTAATAATTCCTGGATTTATAAATACGCATACTCATTTAGCAATGAGCATATTTAGAGGAATTGGAGATGATTTAACATTAAAAGATTGGCTTTTTAATGAAATGTTTCCAAGAGAAGATTTATTAAACGAAGAAATTACATATTATGGCTCTTTAATATCGATATTAGAAATGTTATCAAATGGAATAACAACGGTTGTAGATATGTATCTGTTTATGAATGGAACAGCAAAAGCAGTAAAGAATACAGGAATAAGAGCATATTTAACCAGAGGACTTGGGTATGATAATGATGATGGATGGAAAAAAAGGATAGATGAAACACTTTATCTATTTGAAAATTACCATAATAAAAATAATATAAAAATAGGATTTGGACCTCATGCGCCATACACATGTCCTATGAAAAAATTAGAAGAGGTTGCGGAGTTAACCAAACACTATAATGCATTTACAACCATACATTTATATGAATCAAAAAATGAAAGAGAAATGTATACATTAGAAGATATAGAAAAAACAGGATTGTTTAAAAATAATGTAATTGCTGCTCATTGTGTTCATGTAAACGAAAAAGATATAGAAATTTTATCGCGTAATGAAGTAACAGTTGCACATAATCCTTCGAGCAATCTAAAACTTGGTAATGGAATTGCCCCTATTTTAAAAATGTTGCAGCATGAAATAAATATAACAATTGGAACAGACGGAGCGGCGAGTAATAACACATTAAATCTCTGGGAAGAAATGAGAATAGCTTCTTTATTACAAAAAATCAAAGGCCCAGAAAAATTCAAAACAGAAGAAGCATTAAGAATGATATGGGAAAATGGAGGTTATGCATTAAATGAAAAAATCGGGAGAATAGAAGAAAATTATAAAGCAGATTTAGCTGTAATAGATTTAAATTCATTTGAATTTTATCCAAATGATATAAATAGATTAAAGTCACATATAGTATATTCACCTATAAATAAGGTGTATGCAACTATGGTAAATGGTGAATGGGTATATTATAAAGATGAGTATCCAAAATTAAAAGAAATGGATTATTATAATAAATTTCATGAGAAATATTTTGAGTTAGAAAGAAAATTTAATGAACAAAAGGGGAATAAATAGTGTTATATAATAAATTAAGTGATTACTTAAAAAAAAGATATGGAGAAAGAGTGCAAAGGCTGCCGATAAATGCAGGATTTACATGTCCAAACAAAACAGGATTAAGAGGAACAGGTGGTTGTATATATTGTGAAGAAACAGGAAGTGGTTTCGCATCACTTTCACCCAAAACGCCGATATCAGAACAAATAAGATATATGATTGAAAGATATAAAGGTAAAGCAAATAAATATATGGCATATTTTCAATCGAATACAAATACATATGCACCGGTACATGTGCTGAAAAAAATTTATGATTCAGCGTTGGTTGACGATAGAATAGTAATTTTAGATATATCAACGAGACCGGACACAGTAGAAGATGAAAAACTGGAACTGATTGCGTCATATAAAGAAAAGTTAGATGTATATCTAGAATTTGGTTTGCAAAGTGTAAATTATAAAACATTAAAAATATTAAACAGAGGACATACACTTGCTGAATTTATTGATGCAGTAAATAGGGCAAAAAAAAGAAATATAGAGATTATAGTTCATATGATAGTAGATATGCCATGGGATGATAAAGAAGATATAATAGAAGGAGCAAAAATTTTATCCGCTTTAAAAATAGATGGAGTAAAATTACATTCTCTATATATAACAAAAAGTACAATTTTAGGAAAAATGTATGAAAGAGGTGAAGTTATCCCTCTATCTCTTGAAGAATTTATAGAAAGAAATATCCTATTTTTAGAATATCTTGATCCGGATATAGTAATACATCGTCTTGCTGCAGATCCGCCGAAAACAGGTGTTTTGCACGGAAATTGGGGAATGTCAAAAATAAAAATAATAAACATGCTCGAAAAAGAAATGAAAAAAAGAAATACATATCAGGGAAGATTATTTAATTATCTTAATAATTAGCAGTGGGGCGATCGGTCGCATGGCGAAATACAGTTCGTCATGAGGAAAGTCCGGACTCTAAGGGCAAGGTGCCGGTTAATTGCCGGGAGGAGTAATCCTCGGAATAGGGCCATAGAAATGAAAACCGCCATTATTGGCAAGGATGGAACGGTGAGGTAAGAGCTCACCAGCATCAGGGTAACCTGATGGCTTGGTAACCCCCACCTTGAGCAAGGTCAAATAGGAAGAGTAAGCTTGCCCGGCATGCTTTTTAGCCTCTTCCAGGTAGACCGCTTAGATAAATGACCGATAAAACAGAATCCGGCTTATAGCCCCGCTGTTTTTAAATAATAAAAAATAAATAAGTTGAAAAACGAGGAAAAATGTTGTATAATATTAATTAGATAGCAACAATAAAGTTTTTTAAAATATATACGATAAGTAAATAGGAAAATAATTAAGAAAGCGAGGGGAAAATATGAAAAAAATTATGATAGTATTACTACTTGTATTTAGCGTTTTAAGTTTTTCGCAGATTGAACCACTATCTCCATGGAATAAAGATTTGAATTCTGCATTGGTTTCGTGGTCTGCAAGAAATTTTATAGAAATAAATGGAGGAATAAAATCTGGTTTAATCCAGGAAAGTTTAGATTCTTTGGAAGAAGCAATAGACTTAAACATATTTGGAAATGAAGGGAATTATTATGATTTAAGTGATTCAAATATTTTAAGCAGAAATGTTGAATTTAATATGTTTGCAAAATTAAAACTAGGTAGTTTTGTTTTAGCACCAGAATTTACTATACAAAATATTGACAAACATAATTTTGAAACTCTTGATTTTAGAAATGCATTGTTGGCAAGAGGCGGTTTACATATAGGATTAAAAGGGAAAGATTTTTCTTTTGGAGGAACAATAAAAAGTTATATTCCTATTTATGATGTTGTAAGAGCAGGAGATGGAGATAGATATTATATCATTACAGCATTTCCAGATGATATAAATAACCTTCCATATAATTATTCATTATTACATGATGGTCCAGATAGAATATTTAGCGAAATGGATATGCTTATGGATAAACTCTTAAACAATGGTATTATCACATTAGATGTTGGTTTTGTTGCTGGAAAAGATTATCCTGCAATAGGTTTTGGAATTAAAGATATACCAATAGCAGAAGGTATAGGGATATATAAATCCCATACATTTGCAGTTGTTGATTATAGCACAGAGACTCTTGAATTTGAAAATTTTAATATTAGCCATATTAGTGATGAAGAAAGATTTACAGATTTCAAACCATGGAAAATGACATTTTTTATAACATTACCAATATTATTAGATTTCGTTCCATCAATTGAATATGCACCAGAAACAAATGATTTTGTATGGGGAGTAGCTGCTGGTCAAAGATTATTCTGGGGATTTTTACCGTTCTGGGCAGAAATAAAGAATTATAGTATTAATACAGATTATGACACATTTGAATACTGGACATTTAATGGTGGGTTTGGTGTAAATGTATATCTTGCTGAAGTTCATGCTTCGTTGAGCATACAGGCACAAGCTCTGGAAGAATTGTTCAATGCAAGAAATACATCTGTGAATATCAGTATGTCAGTAGGATTTTAATATGGGAGATTCTAAAAGCACCACATTATGTGGTGCTTTTTATGTGGTATAATAATATTGATTTTAATTATAAGGAGAGATACAATGGCTAATATATATTTGAAAAATAATATAAAATCAAGAATATTAAATGGACACTCATGGATATATGAAAATGAAATAGAAAAAATACTGGGAGATTATGATAATGGAGATATTGTAGATGTTTTTTATAATAAGAAATTCGTTGGTCGTGGATATATTAATAACAATTCAAAAATAAGAGTACGCCTTCTTACAAAAAAACATGAGACAATAAATTATGAGTGGATAAAAAATAAAATAAAAAAGGCATATGAATATAGAAAATTATTGTTTAACAAAGAAAAAACATTTAGATTGATCTTTGGAGAGGGTGACTATTTTCCGGGATTAATCATAGATAAATTTGAAAATTACTTTGTAATACAGGTAAATACACTTGGAATATACAGATTAAAAAAATATATAATAGATGCTTTAATAGAATTATTTAACCCAGAAGGAATATTTGAAAAAGATGATGAAAAAAATGCTAAAATCGAAGGATTTGATTATGAAGAAAGATGGATATATAAAGAAGGACCAGAGTTAATACCATTTGAGATTAATGGGATTAAATTTTTTGCAGACACATTAGGGCAGAAAACGGGATTTTTCCTGGATCAGAGGTATAATGCATTAAAAGTAAAAGAAATGGCAAATAATAAGACAGTATTAGATGGATTTGCGTATACAGGGAATTTTGGAGTACATGCGCTAATGGGTAATGCCAAACATGTTACATTCCTAGATTATTCAGATAGAGCATTATATGTATTGGAACGCACATTAAAAATAAACAATATTCCAAAAGATAAATATGAATTATATGAAGCAAATACATTTGACCAACTAAGAAAATTTGATGATGCTAATATATATTTTGATTTTGTAATTATAGATCCCCCGTCATTGGCTAAATCACGAAAATCAATAAAAAATGCTATAAGGGGATATAAAGAATTAAATCTTAGAGCAATGAAAACAACAAAAAATAAAGGGTTATTTGCAACAGCATCATGTACCCAATTAGTATATGAAGAAGAGTTTAAAAAAATAATATTTGATGCTGCGAAAGACAATAAAATATTATTAAAACAGATATATAAAGGTTCGCAATCTCCAGATCATCCCGTAATATACAATATATTGGAAACTGAGTATTTAAAATTTTATTTATTTGAAATAGAAAGTTATAAAATATAAATTAAATTTAATATTTATTCAAAGGAGCGATTATCTAAAAACGAATCTTTTTGATTCGTTTTTTTTATTTATTATACGATGTTGTACATTCGTTATTATAATTTTAAAATGCTAATAATTTTAGTATGCATAAAATTATTCTTTCATATATGAAAGAATGAAAAAAATTTCATTAAAAAAGATTAAATAAGAATTGGCATTGATATTTGTAATTAGACACTCTTTTTTCAGTTTTGTATCAAATGTTAAAAAAGATATAATAACTATGAAGAATTTTTCATAAATAAAAAATAGAGGGGTGAGTTAGTTGAAAGTAGTAAAAGCCGAAGAGGCTATTTCTTTTGTTAACGACGAAGATAGTTTAATGATTGGGGGATTTTTAACTGTTGGAACACCTGAGTTATTAATTGATGAGTTAATAAAACAAAATAAAAAAAACTTAACGATTATTTGTAATGATACATCCTTTGAAGATAAAGGAATAGGTAGATTAATTTTTCACAAATTAGTAAAAAAAGTAATTACTTCACATATAGGAACAAATAAAGAAACACAAAGACAATATATAGAGAAAGAATTAGAGGTTGAACTTGTCCCGCAGGGTACATTAATTGAACAAATTAGAGCAGGCGGAGTAGGACTTGGTGGGATATTAACGCCTACTGGAATAGGTACAGTAGTAGAAGAAGGGAAACAAATTATAGAAATAGATGGAAAAAGCTATATAATAGAAAAAGCTATAAAAGCTAAGATTGCGTTGGTTAAAGCAAAAAGATGCGATTATGTTGGCAATTTGCAATTTGAATTTACTGCAAGAAATTTTAATCCAATAATTGCAATGGCGGCAGACATTGTAATAGTTGAAGTTGATGAAATAGTTCCAACGGGAACATTTGGTCCGGATGAAGTTCATATTCCAGGAGCACTTGTTGATTATGTCGTAATAAGGGGGAGAAAATAATGAATCCAAAAGAGAGAATTGCTAAAAGAGTAGCAAAAGAATTTAAACCTGGAAATATAGTAAATTTAGGTATAGGATTACCAACATTAGTTGCAAATTATGTACCGAAAGAAATGAATATATTTTTTCATGGAGAAAATGGTGTTCTTGGTATAGGATCAGAAGTTATAGAAGAAATTTCCAATCCATATTTAACAAATGCAGGTGGGAGATTTATTACAACGGTGCCTGGTGCCATGACATTTGATACAGCTTTCTCATTTGCTTTAATAAGAGGGGGGCATTTAGATTATACAGTTTTAGGAGGATTACAGGTAGATGAAGAAGGACATTTAGCAAACTGGATGGTACCTGGAAAATTAATTCCAGGTATGGGAGGTGCAATGGATCTTGTTACAGGTGCGAAAAAAGTTATAATAGCCATGACACATACAGCAAAAGGAAAACCAAAAATTGTAAAAAAATGTAATTTGCCTTTAACTTCATCGAGGAAAGTAGATTTAATAGTTACAGAATATGCTGTAATAGAACCAACAGATGAAGGATTAGTATTAAAAGAAATTGCTCCAGATATAACCCTTGATGAACTAAAAGAAATAACAAATGCAAGTCTAATAATTCCAGAAGATTTAAAAATTATGGAAATTTAAGGAGGATAATTATGGGAGAAAAGGTAATGATAAGAGTTAGAATGAGTCTTCATGATGCGCATTATGGAGGGAATCTTGTAGATGGTGCAAAAATTCTTCAGTTGTTTGGTGACGTTGCAACAGAATTACTAATCAGACATGATGGAGATGAAGGATTATTTAAAGCGTATGATAATATAGAGTTTATAGCTCCGGTATATGCTGGGGATTATATAGAAGTGACAGGTGAAATTGTAAAAGTTGGAAATACATCGAGAAAAATGGTATTTGAAGCAAAAAAAGTAATAACACCAAGACCTGATATATCAGATTCAGCGGCAGATTATCTTGAAGAACCGATAGTGGTATGTAGAGCAAGTGGAACATGTGTTGTTCCAAAAGATAAACAAAGGAAGGGGAAATAATGGAAAAATTAGTAATTACAGTAGCTTTAACCGGCGCTGAAGTTACAAGAAAACAACAACCAAATCTTCCACTCACGCCTGATGAAATAGCTCAGGCAGCATACGAGTGCTACCTTGCAGGTGCCTCTATAGCACATGTTCATGCAAGAGATAAAGAAGGAAATCCAACTCAATCATATGAAGTATATAAAGAAATAAAAGAAAAAATAGAAACTAAATGTAATATGATATTTCAGCCATCAACAGGAGGAGCAGTATACCATACATTCGAGCAAAGGAAACAACCCCTTGAATTAAATCCAGAAATGGCAACATTATCAGCTGGAACAACAAATTTTGGTTCTGATATATTCGTAAATTCAGAAGAGTATATGGAAAAATTTGCAGATGAAATGAAAAAAAGAGGAATAAAGCCAGAAATAGAAGTGTTTGAAAGAGGGCATATTGCAAATGCATTAAGATTAGTAAAAAAAGGATTATTTGATGTTCCTATACATTTTGACTTTGTTATGGGAGTTCCAGGGGCAATCCCGGGTGAAATAGATGATCTCGTTTATTTAGTTAATCATATACCTCAGGGAAGCACATGGACAGTTGCTGGTATAGGAAGATATGAACTTCCATTAGCTGTACATGCAATATTAATGGGAGGTCATGTAAGAGTAGGATTTGAAGATAATATATATTATAAAAAAGGAGAATTAGCAAAATCAAACGCACAATTAGTAGAAAGGATAGTAAGAATAGCAAAGGAATTGGGAAGAGAAATAGCCACACCGGATGAAGCAAGAAAAATATTAAATATCAGGAGGTAAAGTTATGAAAAAAGGCTGTCCATTTGGAACACATAGAGTAATAGAACCAAAAGGATTATTACCCCAAGCAGCAAAAAAAATAGATAATGATATGAAAATATATTCAAATGAAATATTAATAGATGTAATTACATTAAATATAGACTCTGCAAGTTTTACCCAGATAAAAGAGGCATGTAATCATAACACTGAAAAAATGAAAAAAATGATTCTTGAAATAGTAAATGAAAGAGGAAAAATGCAGAATCCAGTTACAGGATCAGGCGGAATGTTAATAGGTATAGTAAAAGAAATTGGACCGGACTTTCCAGATAAAACTTTAAAAATCGGAGATAAAATAGCCACATTGGTATCATTGTCCCTTACACCTCTTAAAATAGAAAAAATAAAAAATATAAATTTAGAAAATGATCAGGTAGATATTGAAGGTCAGGCAATATTATTTGAAACAGGTCTTTATGCAGTGTTACCAGAAGATATACCAGAAAAATTAGCATTGGCAGCACTGGATGTAGCAGGAGCGCCAGCACAGGTAGATAAATTGGTGAAAGAAGGAGATACAGTTTGTATTATAGGTGGTGGCGGAAAATCAGGTGTGTTATGTTCGTATCAGGCAATGAAAAATGCCGGTGATAAAGGTAAAGTAATAGTGGTGGAATATTCTGAAAAAAATGCTGAAAGAATAAGAGAAATGAATATTGCTCATGAGGTAATAGTGGCAGATGCAACAAAACCTGTGGAAATATATGAAAAGGTTTTAAAAGTTACGAATGGAAAATATTGTGATGTAACGATAAACAATGTAAATGTTCCAGATACAGAAATGTCTTCAATATTAATAACAAAAGATGAGGGTATCGTTTATTTCTTTTCAATGGCAACATCATTTACCAAAGCAGCATTAGGAGCAGAAGGTGTTGGAAAAGATATAACAATGATAATAGGAAATGGATATACAAAAGGGCATGCCGAATTAACGCTTCAAATACTCAGGGAATCAAAAATAATAAGGAAATTATTTGAAAAATTATATATATAACGGGAGGAAAATTCATGAATAGAAGACATTACACAGAAATACCATTATGGAAAGATGTTACAGAAGAACAATGGAATGATTGGCATTGGCAAATAAAAAATAGAATAACAGATGTAGATACATTAAAACAGATAATAAATCTTACACCCGAAGAAGAAGAGGGAGTAAGAAATGCGTTAAAAACTTTGAGGATGGCTATAACACCATATTATGCATCATTAATGGATCCGGATAATCCAAAATGTCCAATTAGAAGACAGGCTGTGCCCACATCTAAAGAATTAGTAAAAGGTGTATGGGATATGTTAGATCCTCTACATGAAGATGAGGATTCACCTGCGCCAGGCTTAACTCATAGATATCCAGATAGAGTATTATTTTTAATTACAGATATGTGTTCTATGTATTGTAGACATTGTACAAGACGAAGATTTGCAGGTCAAACTGATGCTCATAAAAAAATGGATGAAATAAATGCTGCAATAGAATATATTAGAAACACGCCACAAGTTAGAGATGTATTGTTATCAGGTGGAGACGCATTAATGGTTGGAATACCAATGCTTGAATATATATTAAAAGAATTAAGAAAAATACCTCACGTTGAAATAATAAGAATAGGAACCAGGACACCGGTAGTATTTCCACAATTAATAACAGATGAACTGGTAAATATGTTGAAAAAATATCATCCGATCTGGTTAAATACTCATTTTAATCATCCAAAAGAAATAACTCCAGAATCAACAGAAGCATGTAGGAAATTAGCAGATGCAGGAATACCACTTGGAAATCAAACAGTATTATTAAGAGGAATAAATGATAGCAAATATATAATGATGGAATTAATGCATCAACTGGTGAAAATAAGGGTAAGGCCGTATTATATATATCAATGTGACTTATCTCAGGGAATAGAGCATTTCAGAACTTCAGTAGCAAAAGGCCTCGAAATAATGGAATCATTAATTGGTCACACATCTGGGTTTGCAGTTCCGTCCTTTGTTGTGGATGCACCTGGTGGTGGAGGGAAAATAAGATTAATGCCGAATTATTTAATTTCTCAAACAGATCATACTGTAATACTCAGAAATTATGAAGGTGTAATAACAACATATCATGAACCAGAAGATACGACAACGGATGTAGACGATACAATATATAGAGAAAAATACAAATGGTATGGAGTAGCAGGATTATTTGACAGTAAGGATAGAATTTCTCTTGAGCCAAATCATCTTGAGAGACATGAAAGGGCTAAATTAAGAGAAAAATATGATCAGGAGGAAAAAAATGAGATACGATGAAATAACATTGGGTCAAACATATGAAGTGAAAAGGAAAATTACGGCAAAAATGGTGGAAATATTTGCGAAGATCACAGGCGATAAAAATCCAGTTCATTTAGATGAAGAATTTGCATCAAAAACAATATTTAAAAAAAGAATAGCACATGGTATTCTAAGCGTAGGACTAATTTCTGCTGTTTTAGGAATGGAATTTCCTGGTCCTGGAACAATATATATGAAACAGGACACAAAATTCTTAAAACCCATATATCTTGATGAAGAGATAACCATAAAAATAACAGTAAAAGAAAAAATAGATGAAAAATCGAGATTAATACTAACAACACAAATAATAAAAGAAAATGGAAAACTTGCAGTTGATGGAGAAGCTCTTGTATTATTTAAAGGAGAATAAAAAGTGGAATTTAAAAGTATATCAATAGTCGGGTTAGAAAAAAATACAGGAAAAACAGAAACAATAAACTATTTAATAAAAAAAATAAAGAAAAATATAGGAATAACCTCTATAGGTATAGATGGAGAATCTATAGATCAGGTTACCTATACAAAAAAACCAGAAATTGAAATAAAAGAAGAAACAATATTTGCAACAGCTGAAAAATTCTATAAACAAAAAAGATTTACCTCTGAAATATTATCAATAGAGGATGAACTAAGAACATCTCTGGGAAGGATAATAATAGCTAAATCATTGGAAAAAGGAAAAATAATATTAGCTGGTCCTCAAAGTGCTGAAAAACTAAAACAATTAATAGAAAAGTTAAAAACGTTTGGAGCAGAATTAATATTAATAGACGGGGCTTTATCCAGATTAAGCCCCGCTTCTCCAGTAATAACAGATGCAATGATTCTTGCAACAGGTGCAGCATTAACAATAAATATAAATGAGCTGGTAAAAAGAACCATACATACAGTTAAAATGATTCAATTAGATGAAACAGAAAAAAAAGAAAAAATAAAAAATCTGAGTGATGGCATATATACAATAACAGAAAAAATAGAAAAATTACCTATAAAATCATTACTTTCATTTAAAAATTTAGAAAAACATATACTCGAATATGGAAAAAAAATATATTTAACAGGAGCGTTGACGGAAAATTTCTTGAAATATTTAATAAAACAAAAAGATTTGAAAAATGTAGAAATTATAGTAAAAGATTTCACAAAAATCTTTATAACCCCGGAAACATATAAAATATATACAAAAAAAGGTGGTAAAATAAAAGTTTTAAAAAAAACCAATCTAATAGCGATAACAATAAATCCATATTCACCACAAGGATATATATTGGATTCTAATGAAATAAAAAAAAGATTACGTAAATTAACAGATATACCAATAATAAATGTAAGGGAAGATGAATTATGGTTGAATTAGATTATTTATTCCAAAAATTAGAAATAATAACACCGTTAGGAAAAGATTTATTAAAAAATTTAAAATTTCTCATAGATAAAGATAGTATAGAATGTGAATTAGACAAAATAGAAGAAACAATAAAGAAAATAAATACAGAAAAAGAAAAAATAGAAAAAATAAAACATAATTTAATGTATATAAAAGATATAAAAAGAACTATAGAAAGAATAAACAGTGAATATATATTAGATGATATAGAACTATATGAAATAAAATATTTTTCAATATATTATGAAAAAATAAGAAAAGAAGCAACATTTTCATATCTAAAAATGCCCGATCTTAAAGAAGTTATAAAAATACTTGATCCAGATAACACAAATTTACCAACATTTTATATATATGATTCATATTCAACAGAACTAAAAAAAATAAGAAAACAAAGAAAAAAAGCAAACGACAAAGAAAAAGAAAAATTATACATAAAAGAAATGGAAATTGAAAACAAAATAAGAGAAAAACTAACAAATAAATTAAAAAAATATAAAGAAGCATTAAAACAGGCATTAGATGACATAGGAGAACTTGATTTTGTAATAGCAAAATCACAGCAGGCTATAGAATATAAATTAACCAGACCTGAATTATCAAATCAAATATGTATTAATGGATTATATAATCCATTAATAAAAGATAGATTAAAAAACGGGAAATATCAGCCAATAAATATAAAATTAAAAAATGGTGTTACATTAATAACTGGAGCAAATATGACAGGTAAAACAGTGATATTAAGGACAATTGCATTAGCTCAATCTCTTTTGCAATATGGGTTCTATATTCCTGCAGAATCTGCTAAAATGAAAATAATAAACAAAATATTTCTTATATCAGGTGATTATCAATCAACGCTAAACGGATTATCATCATACGCAGCTGAAATGTTAAAACTAAATGAAATATTGAAATATATAAAAGAAAAAAATAATGCAATGATATTACTTGATGAATTAGCCCGAAATACCAATCCACATGAAGGAAAACTAATAGTAAAAAGTGTAATTCAAATACTTAATAAACATAATTCAATAACATTAATAACAACGCATTTTAATAACGTGGCCGACAAAAATATAAGAAAATTACGAATAAAAGGAATAAAAAAGGAAAAATTAAAAAGCAATATAACTCCAGAAAATATAACGGAAATAATAGACTATACATTAATTGAAGAAGATAAAGAAATTGTTCCAGAAGAAGCATTAACGATAGCAAAACTGCTAAAAATAGATGAAGAGTTAATAAAAACAATTGAAAAGTTAAAAAAGGAGGAAACACTTAATGAGTAAATTAGGATTGGATATAAAAAAAATTGAATATGCAAGAAGTCTGGCAAAAAAAATAGCAGAAGACGTTCAGGACTTTGTAGATAAAAAATCTACAGTATCTGTAGAAAGAACAATATGTAGGTTATTAGGAATAGATGGAATTGATGAAAATGAAGTTCCATTACCAAATGTCGTTGTAGAACATATAAAAGAAATCGGATTATTAGATCAGGGAGCAGCATTTTTATTGGGAAATGCAATATTAGAAACAGGACTAAACCCTCAAGAAATAGCGGAAAAAATTGCAAAAGAAGAAATAGACCTATCAAAAATAAAAATATATTCTCCTGAAAAAGCAAACGAAGCAATAAAACCATTTGTTGATAATATGATAAAAAAAATTCAGAATAATAGAAAAAAAAGAAATGAATATATAAAAAACTTAGGTGAAGGTAAACAGCCATATCTTTATGTAATAGTTGCTACAGGAAATATATACGAAGATGTTGTCCAAGCACAAGCAGCAGCAAGACAGGGAGCAGATATAATTGCAGTTATTAGAACAACAGGGCAGAGTTTATTGGATTACGTGCCATATGGTGCAACAACAGAAGGTTTTGGTGGAACATATGCAACACAGGAAAATTTTAGAATAATGAGAAAAGCACTTGATGAAGTTGGAGAAGAGGTCGGAAGATATATAAGACTTGTTAATTATGCATCGGGTTTATGTATGCCTGAAATATCAGCAATGGGCGCCATGGAAAGGCTTGATGTAATGCTTAATGATGCATTATATGGAATACTATTTAGAGATATTAATATGAAAAGAACAATAATAGATCAATATTTCTCACGTGTAATAAATGGATTTTCAGGAATAATAATAAATACCGGAGAAGATAATTATCTAACAACAGCAGATGCATATGAAGAAGCTCACACAGTATTAACCTCGGATTTAATAAATGAGCAACTTGCATTGATGGCGGGTATTCCTGAAGAACAAATGGGATTGGGACATGCATTTGAAATGAATCCAGATCTTACAAATGGTTTCTTATATGAATTAGCTCAAGCACAAATGTTAAGAGAAATATTTCCTAAAGCACCTCTAAAATACATGCCGCCAACAAAATATATGACAGGAAATATATTTAAAGGACATGTTCAGGATGCTTTGTTTAACGTAATATCAATATGGACACAACAAGGTATTCAATTACTCGGAATGCTAACAGAAGCTATACATACACCATTTATGTCTGACAGATATCTATCAATAGAAAATGCTAGATACATATTCAATAATTTGAAAAATCTTGGAGATGAAATAGAATTCAAAAAAGATGGAATTATTCAAAAAAGAGCACAAGAAGTGTTAGATAAATCAATAGAATTATTAGAAAAAATGATGCATGATGGATTATTTGTATCATTATCAAAAGGAACATTTGCAAATATAAAAAGACCAATTGATGGTGGAAAAGGATTAGATGGAGTATTTGAAAAAGGAGAAAATTACATTAATCCGTTTATTAAAATAATGTTGGAGGCTGAAAGACCATGAGTGGAGGATTATATTCTACAGAGAAAAAAGATTTTGATAAAACATTAAATTTAAAAGCAATAAAACCATATGGAGACACAATGAATGATGGGAAAACACAGCTTAGCTTTACATTGCCGGTACCAGATGGTGATGAAGCAGTAGAAGCTGCAAAACAATTGATGAAAAAAATGGGTTTTGAAGAACCTATGGTAGTTTATCATAAAGAATTAACAAAAGGGTTCACATTTATAATTGCATATGGAAGCTGTACACATACAGTAGATTATACCTCGATACATGTGCCAAAAGTAGAATCAACAACATGGTCAATGGAAGAAACAGATGAATTTATTGAAAAGAATATAAGAAGAAAAATTAGAGTAATAGGCGCATGTATAGGAACAGACGCTCATACTGTTGGTATAGATGCAATAATGAATATGAAAGGATATGCAGGACATTACGGATTAGAAAGATACAAAATGTTTGAAACATTAAATATGGGAAGTCAAGTTCCACCCGAAGAATTTGTAGAAAAAGCCATAGAGTTTGATGCTGATGTATTGCTTGTCTCTCAAATAGTTACACAAAAAAATATTCACATAAAACATCTTACAGAGTTAGTAGAATTATTAGAAGCAGAAGGTATAAGAGACAAAGTAATATTAATAGCAGGTGGACCAAGAATAACTCATGAATTAGTAAAAGAAATAGGTTATGATGCAGGATTTGGTGCTAACACATATGCGGATGATGTAGCTTCATATATAGCTCAGGAAATGTATAAAAGACAACAAGAAAAAAAACAAGGAGGTAAAAAAGAATGAGATTAGAAGGAAAAGTATGTATAGTAACAGGGGGAGCAAGAGGATTAGGAAAAGCCATGGTGGAAAAATTTGCAAAAGAAGGAGCTAAAAAAGTATATGCATGTGATTTAAATGAAGAAGCATTAAAAGAATTAGAAAAGGAATATAAAAATGTGAAAGGTTATAAATTAAGCGTAACAGACAGAAAAGCAATAGAGGAATTTAAAGAAAAAGTAATAAAAGAAGAAGGAAAAGTTGATGTATTAGTAAATAATGCAGGAATAACAAGAGATGCATTAATACAGAAAATGAGTGAAGAAGATTGGGATATGGTAATAGATGTAAACTTAAAAGGTGTATTTAACATGACACAACAATTTGGACCAGAAATGATAAAAGCGGGTAAAGGATCAATAATAAACATATCATCAGTAGTTGGAATATATGGAAACATAGGACAAACAAACTATGCGGCAACAAAGGGTGGAGTAATAGCAATGACAAAAACATGGGCAAAAGAATTTGCAAGAAAAGGAGCACAGGTAAGGGTAAATGCGATAGCACCAGGATTTATAAAAACACCTATGACAAAAGATTTGCCAGAAAAAGTAATAGAAATAGTAAAAAACAAAACAACATTACAAAGAATGGGAGAACCAGAAGAAATAGCAAATGCGGCATTATTTCTCGCAAGTGATGAATCGAGTTTCATAACAGGTCATATACTTAGTGTAGATGGTGGATTGGTATTATAAGTTAGCATTCTAAAAAAAGGGGGACAAAAAATGGAAAAAGTATATATAGTAGGTGCAAAAAGAACCGCAATAGGGAGCTTTGGAGGAACATTAAAAGATAAAAAAGCAGCAGAATTAGGTGCAGAGGCAATAAAAGCAGCAATGAAGCAAGCAGGTGTAACTCCAGAACAAATAGACCAAACAATAGTAGGGAACGTATTAATAGCAGGTCAAGGAATGGGTCCAGCAAGACAAGCAGCAATATATGCTGGAATACCAGTAGAAAAACCAGCATATACAGTACATATGGTATGTGGAAGTGGAATGAAAGCAATAATGTTAGGAGCAAATGAAATAAAATTAGGAAATGCAGAAATTATAGTAACTGCTGGTATGGAAAGTATGTCAAATGCTCCCATGCTACTACCATCAAAATCAAGATTTGGGTTAAAATTTGGAAACATAGAAATGATAGATCATATGGTTTATGATGGATTAACAGATGTTTTTAATCAATATCACATGGGAATAACAGCAGAAAATATAGTAGAAAAATATAGATTAACAAGAGAAGAACAGGATGAATTTGCAGCAACAAGTCAGCAAAGAGCAGAAAAAGCAATAAAAGAAGGAAAGTTTAAAGACGAAATAGTACCAATAGAAATAAAAACAAGAAAAGAAACGAAAATATTTGATACAGATGAATATCCAAGATTTGGAACAACAAAAGAATCACTTGCAAGGCTCAGACCGGCATTCAAAAAAGATGGAACAGTAACAGCAGGAAATTCATCAGGAATAAATGATGGAGCAAGTGCAATAATAATAGCATCCGAAACAGCAGTAAAGAAATATGGACTAACACCATTAGCAGAAATAATAGCCTATGAACAGGGTGGTGTTGATCCAAGTATAATGGGAATGGGACCAGTAGCAGCAATAACAAATCTTGTAGAAAAGAAGGGAATAAAATTAGAACAAATGGAATTATTAGAATTAAACGAGGCATTTGCAGCGCAATCATTAGGAGTAATAAAAGAACTTAGTGAAAAATATGGACTTACAAAAGAATGGTTTATGGAAAGAACAAATGTAAATGGTGGAGCAATAGCATTAGGACATCCAATAGGGGCGTCAGGGAACAGGATAACAGTAACTTTATTATACGAAATGAAAAAGAGAAATGTAGAATATGGATTAGCATCATTATGTATAGGCGGAGGAATGGGAACAGCGTTAGTAATTAAAAATATATAAGATTACATAGTAACTACTAACAGCCCTTGAAAATAAGGGCTGTTTTTATTTATATAAAATATTTTATAACAACTATTTTTAAAATGATATTGAAAATTAATAAAAAAATTGGTATAATAATAATGTTTTTACCAATTAATAAAAATTTAAAAAAGGGGGAGGATTGTGTGAGTTTTAAAACAGCAAGATATATGATTGCTATTGGAATGATATTAGTATTTATTGAAAATCTGAGTTTAGCAGGTTTAATTATTCAGTTTATAGGTATTTATATTATTAGCGAAAAGCTAAATGATAAAAAGTTATTTTATTATTTTGCAATTTCACTTTTTTTATTTTATACTGTAATTAATTTTTTTGTTCCACAAACAATAATTTCCATATTTAAAAGTGGAGATAATGATAGTTTTTATTCATTAAAAAGTATGGAATATTATATATATACAGGTATAAAAGATCATATGTCAATAATATCTTTAGCCTTTTTTTCTTATATAATATCTTTACTTTTTGAAAGAATAGCCTATAAATCTCTTTATAAAAGAACTTTAAATAAAGAATTTCTATTTGTTTTAAAATTGATAATTATAAAATTAATTATACTTATTTTTTCTTATATATTGTTTGCAAAGTGGGTATTGGATGGTATTGGATTTATAACGTCAATTGCTTTAATAATCATAATAGTAAATTCCGTATTAATTTTAATATTAAAAATATTTGAAATAATTGGATTTTTAAATATAAATTATATTGAGAAGGAGGGGATAGAATGAATTTAAAAAATACAAAAATATTAGCTGGAGTTGGGCGAATTTTGGGAATGTTTGGACATTTTGGAATTTTAGGTATAATTTTGGAATTAATTGGTGTGTATAAAATTAGTGAAGCAGTTAAAGACAAAAGAATATTTAATTATTTATTATTATCTGAAGTAGTAATATATATAATTTATTTTGTTGGTTTTTTGGGTATATTTGGGTCATTTTTTAGAACCGTTATAGAACCGGATATGTATATCATGAGTAACATGCCAAATGTATTTTTGATGCTTGTAATATATATAGCTGCAATGATAATACCAGTTATTTATAAAATAAAAGTATATAATCTAATGGGTGATTATTTTGGAAATGACAATTTTTATAAAGCATCCAAATTTTTATTCTGGGGAATAATATTGTCAATAGTTTTAGTTGGATTTATATTAACTTTCGTAGCTAATATATTTGCAATAATAGGATATTTCACATTACCAGATGAGTATCCAGAAAATATAATAAGTGAAAATGATAATGAAAATTATTGAATTAATGAATAATATGAAAAATTATATTTTTAGTAATAAAAAGTTGACATATGAAAAATATAGTGGTATAATATAAATGAAATGTAAAATAATATTTCGGGATGGGGATATTATGTTTAATAATAAAAATAGAAAAATGAATATGATTATAAAAGAGGCTCAGTGTTACTACTGAGCCTCTTTTATTGAAACTTTGAATTAATATATCATTGATATATTAATTTTGTGTAAATTTACAAAGAGAAGGAGCTTTTCATATGATTGAGATGTATATTTTTTTTCATTCAACAAAAGAAATAAAATTTAATAACCCTCAGGAAAAGTTACATGGATATATTTTTTCAATTTTTTCAAAATTTAAGGAAACAAAAAAATTACATAATGTGTTTTTTAAACCTTTTTCTATTTCTCCTATATATGAGATTGGTTATTCAAAAAACATAGCAACATTTAAACCAAAAAAAGAACTGTTTTTTCGATTTGCTACAACTGAAGAGAGCCTTTTTAATTTACTTAATAGATATATTGCAATAAATCCTTATTTAATTTTTGGAAAATACAAATTTCAGATAACTGAAGTAATAGTTGAAAAAAATAATAAAATACTTGAAAATCCAGAATTTACTTTGAATTTTGTATCACCTGTAACTTTTAGAATTTCAGAAAATTTAAATTCACCAGTACCAGATCCACACCATATCCTAAAATTTTTAAAAATTTTAGGTGAGAGTAGTATAGAATATCCAAAAATTACATATATGGAAGGAAAAACTCAAATGATAAAATACTCCACTTTTAAATTAATAGGGTTTAAAGGGAAAATGAAAATTTTTACAAAGGATTATAAGAAATATGTAAAATTGCATTATCTTGGAATTGGGTATTCCAGAGTAAAAGGTATGGGGACTACAATTATAGATAATATCAAAATATCAAATCCCAAAATAAAGAAAATATGGAAAAGTTGGGATGTATATGAAGTATAAGAAATATATAAGAATTCTTGAAGTAATAGTTAAAATAAGTAAAAATCCTGGAATCACTACTAAAGATCTTTCGAAAAAATTTAAAGTTAGTATTAGAACAATTCAGAAAGATTTGAATGTTATAGAAGAATTAGGGCTAAATATTGAAAGATGGGCTGATGGAAGTTTAGAAATAAAAGAAAATATGAAATTAGGAAAATTAGATTTGTCTATAATTGATAAGAAAGCCTTACTTTTAATGATGAATATATCTGAAAAATATTTATATGATTTATTTCCAGAAGAACTTCAAAAGTTAAGAATCTGGATATTGGATTCTTTGAATATGAAATTACGGAAGTTGAATGAAACAAGAGCGAACCTTTACCGATTTCTTAATCCAAGACATGAAAAAATAAAATTAAGTGTTATAAATTCAATAGAAATAGCAATAATAAAAAACAGAAAAATAAAAATAATATATTTGCACCCTAAGCATGGTGAAATTATATATATTTTAAATCCATATCTTTTTTTATTTTCAAAAAGTCATTGGTTTGTATTTGCGTATGAAAGCGAACGAAATTTTGAAACACTTTTTAGAATTTCACGAATAAAAACAGTCGAACTGCTTGAGGAATATTTTAAAATTCCCGAAGAAAAAATCTTGGAAGAAAAAATAAATACAATATGGGAGGCTCAATATTCAAATAAAAAATATAATATAAAAATCAAATTTGCTTCAGAAGTAGCACAAATAATAGAAGAAACTATCAGGCATCCTACTCAGAAAGTTGAAAAATTGAAAAATGGAGACATTATATACGATATTGAAGTAAGTGGATATAAAGAAATAATATTCTGGGTATTAAGCTGGGGAAAGAATGCAGAAATTTTAAAGCCTGAATGGATTAGAGATAAGATCAAAAGTGAAATAGAAAATATGTATAAAAAATATAAACAAAATGAAACAGAAAATTAAAATTAAACGAAAAAAAACAGTTCGTTTTAAAAAGTTAAATAATTTGTTCTTGAAAAAATATCATGATATAATAAAACCGAAATAAATATCAGGGGTGATGATATGGAAGAAAAATATAAAAAAGTCATTGTCAATGTATTTAAAAGATTTAGGAAAAAGCATGATTCAGGTCCTAAAAAAGGAATTCCATTTGGAGTACACTTTGTAAATGTCGGATTAATAGCTTTTCAGATTGCTTTATTATTGGAAAAAATGAATTATTTTAATAAATCGGATGTTGAAACAGTATTTTTAGCAGGGCTTTTTCATGATATGAATAAAATTATGGATAGATCTATGAGAAAAGGTGCAATGAAAGATAATATTAAAATTGTTTTAAAAGAGAATTTGGATTGGGAAGTTGTGGATGAAAAAATAACTATTTTGAGTGAAATTATTCCTCTGCATTCTATTAATAATCCTCTTGGCAGCAGTTTGTATATTTCGAACAAAAAAAAGGTAATGGCTAAAATAATTCAATTTGCAGATACTCTCGATCTTCTAAAATCAGCTAATTTTGAGTATGAAAAAAAAATAGTATCCAAATTGGAATTTTATCTTAAAGAAATTCGACGATTAGTTCCTGATTTTAAATATACTGAAATCATATATCATTATATTTCAGACTTTAGGGGATTATTAACAAATATTATACATGAGAAAATTATGCACGAATTCTCTTTTTCAATTCCAATTGCAAGATTTGTTGATGGAGTAATATATTTATCTCGCGAAAAAGATTACAATCCTGAATTATTATATGAGAATATGATAAAAAACGTTTCAGAACAGGTTTTTAACGAGATTTTTGATATTGATTATACAATTTCTGTAAAAAATAAAAGTGTGAGAGAAGGTATTTTAAATTACACTTCAGATGATGCGGTAGATATAATATGGCAAAAATTTCCAGAAAATATAGAAGAGTTGAAAAATTGTTTAAAAAGTTATTTAAAGGAATTGTATGGAGATAGCAAATCTAAAAAATATAAACCTATTTATGATGAATTTGAACGGATTTTTTCACAAAACAAAAATGTTGAAGAAAAAAAAGAAGAGTTGAAAATATTAATAGAAAATAATAAAGATTTAAAAAAGAAAGTAAAAACATATAAGGATGAATTAAAAAAATATCTTGAAAACAGATTAGTTTTATATAAATTGAATTCGGGAAATAAACGAAAAATATTTAACATGGACAATTATGGGAAATACAAAACCACATGCTCTATTTGTGGAAGTGAATTTGATGTAAGTGAATCTATGAAATCTGAAATGCCAGATGGATTAAAACCCCAATTGTTTACAAATAATTATATTGCCAATAAATTAGCGGATCCAAAGCGGCAGATATGTTCTATATGTAAACTTCAGTTTATCGCAAATAAAAAAAATAGATATATTTACAAAAACGATAAGAAAAAAATAACAAGAAATATGTACTTTTTAATCATTCCGTATAATTTTTATCCAGATGAATTACTTGAAGCTTTAGAAAAAGAATTGGACCAAATTAAAGATAAAAACAAAGGTAATGTCAAGAATGCGAGAAAATTAGATTTGGAAGAAGTTGAATTTTTTAAAGAATTTTTTGGAAATTCCCAGAAAGAAAATGAAATTTTAAATTTCAAAAGCATGAATATGAATTCGATAATTATATATTTTAAAGAATATACCAATTCTAAAAGTGAGAATGAGTCTATATTAAAGGCATATAGTGAAGCTTTATTAATCCAGGAAAAATTCCCTTTTAAAATACTAATTACAAATTATCCACAATTATTTGATGAGGATATAAGATTTATTGATGATTTAAAAATACAGAATTTTTCATCAAAGTTAAGTTATATTAATGAAGAAAAATTAAAAAAATTATATAAATTAAATCTTGAAATACCAGGAATATTCTGTTCAGGAAAAGGAAAAATGAAAAAAGATCATTTTTATGAAATTATGACACAAGATTCTTTAACAGCGTTTTCCGTTTTTATATCCAGAGTTTTTGAAGAAAAAATGTTAAGAATAGGGAAAAACTTATTGATAATTCGAAAAGAAATATTTGGAGGTGAGGTGATGGACGAATTAAAGTATATGGCTGAATTTGCACAGGAAAAGACGAAAAACTTGTATAAAGTATCGAAGCATCAAGTTGTTAAGTATTTTGATATTTTAAAGGAGCCGTTAAAGAAAAGTGATTTAAAGTTAGAAAATATAGAGTTTTTAAGAAATTATCTTTTCAGCAAGCTTGAAAATCTTGTGAGTTTTACAAAAAAAGAGGAATTATTTGAATATGCTGACAATTTTATAAAGTTTGTTGAAAAAATTGGAAATGGTAATTTTGAAATTGGAAAAAGAAAAGTGTTATACAACTGGAAAAAATATAGAGATGTATTTTATGGATATGTGTGGGAAAGTTATTTTGAAAATCAAGATAAGGAGGATGGAAACAATGGAAAAAATTGAACAAATTTTAAAAGGTTGGTATATAGAAGGTGACGAATTTCCGGTAAAACCATTTGGAAAATATATAAATGTTATAATAATAAGAAGAACACAATCAGAAACTGTTTTTAGAACAGACGAAGGCTTAAGTATTGAAATTGTAAAAGCAGGATATATTGATAATAATGAAATTTCACGTGTTTCAATTACTAAAAGAAAAATAATATCTTCGGAAAGAAGAAATGGACGCGAATTTTTAACTCAAAATAATTTAAAAGAAGATACTTGTATTATAAATCAAAATATGTGTGGAAAATGTATGGATTGTACCGTATATGGTTTTGCTGCTGGAGAAAAAAATAGTGAATCTTCAGGTGCGTTAAAAAGCCGAGTAATTACTGAAGAAGCATTTTCAATATTGCCATATGAAGAAATTACTGATGTTAGAACGTTTAATGCCCTTAGTGAATTAGGAACTATGAATGAATTAACACAAAAGAAAAAAAATGAAACAGGGAAAAAATTTGAAATGAGGCAATCACTTGGTGAAACTGAATATGTAAAACCTGAAGTTGATTTTATTGATATTGAAACATTTAAAGATTTAAGATTACCAGAAATAATTTATGTTATGGGTAATATATTGCGAACAAAAAGATATGGAGCAATAACTACACGTATGGGAAAAATTAAAAATGATATAGTTGCTGTTGTTGTTTCAGATTGTGAAATTTTTAGTACTCTTGAATTAACCAAAATGGTCTGGGATAAATTGGAAAATAAAAAACACATTCTTGACGAAAATATTGTTGTTCCGAAGATGATAGAAAGCATTGAAGAATTATCAGAAGAACAATTTGGTAATTTAAAACTAATAAAAAACGAAGAATTAAAGGTGCTTATAAATGAAATAAAAAAATTATATACCGAAAAAACAGATGAACTTGTTAAACTTTTTAAAGGGGTAAAGTCTATTTTTGATTGATTTTTTGTATTTAAATTTTTTGAGGTGATAAAATGAAACTATATAGGGCAGTTTTAGAAACACATGAACCATTATTTTTTGCGACAAAAGAAATTGGAGAATTATACGTTACAGAACCATATATTTCTAATTATGCCTTGACATATGCACTGACACCAGAAATAGTAAGTTATAAACATCATAATTCCCCTCAATATAAAAATGATTTAAAAAATTTAAAATTCTATATAACCCCTGCAAAATTTATAGAATACAAATGGAGATATGATATCTTTAATTCAATAGGAGAAGGATATTACTTAAAAATGCTTTCAAATAATTATTCTAATATTCCATATCCAAAACCATCTACTTCAAAAAAGAAAGTACCTCAAAATGCAATAACTAAAAAATATTCTTCTATATATACTGAAAGGGCGAAAAATATACCTCAAATAGGTAGATTAAAGCAAATTTCTTTAGAAAGTAAAGCTGTTTTTTATATTATACTTTATGAAGAAAAAAATTTTCCTGAATATATAAGATTGGGAAAATTTAATACAAAATGCAAAATAACTTATAAAGAAGTAAAAAATATTAATATAAAAGAAGCAGAATTTCGATCAAAATATGTTCTCAATGTTCTTGATATACCGAACAATATAAATTTATTGTCTTATAAAATAATACCTATAAAACCAGTTCAGATAATTGAAAATGCTATATTTAAGGGGAAATATATAGAAATTGAAACTGAAATTGAAACTGATTGTATTCCATATAATATGAGGTATTTTTGGGGGGGATAAAATGTTGTTAAAAGGTATTGAAATTCCTGTGATTATAAACAAAAAAAATGGGTCTTTTTTACCGTTTCATCAAAAAGAAACGGCAGAAAAATTAAAAAAATATGATGTTGTATTTAATACCTATCCTACAGGTTCTGGAAAAACGAATGCTTTGTTAAACAGTATAAAAGAATTAAAATTCAAAAATGTATTAATAATTGCACCAATAAACGAATTGATAAATCAGTATAAAGAAAAAGTAATAAAATATCTAAAAAAGACTAATCTTGATAATGAATATAACGTGAAAATTTTTACATCACCAGGAATCAAGGAAGAAAAAAGTGAAAATCAATCAAATCAAATATTCATAAAAAAAACATTTAATTCATTACAAAAAAATATAATAATATCAAATCCTGATATCTTATATATGATATTATTTCAAAATTATGGAAGAATAACCTCTATAAAGCGCGAAATGCAGATTCAATTATTAGATAAATTTGATTTTATAGCATTTGATGAATTTCATTATTATGATCCAATAAAAGGATTTCTAGCAGCAAATTTTCTTTTTACATACGCTGAAATAAAACGAATAAATCCTGAAAAGATAAAGAAGTTTCTATTTCTTTCTGCAACACCTTCTATATTTATTACAGAAATTCTTGATTATATAAAGACAAAACTTGAAATAAATATTTCATCATACGAAGTGAAATATGAAAAAAATAAAAATTTACCGTTAAAAAAATCATTATCAGATATAAATTTATCTTTTATGTATGGAACAATAGAAAACAATATTGAACAAATTGAAAATATTGTTAGAAAGGAATACAATGGAATACTTAATATTGTTATAATTTCAAGCTCGCTAAGAAGAGTTGCCTTATTAAAAGAAAAGCTATCGGATTTAAATCCAGGAATGGTAACAGGGGTAGTAAAATCTTCTCGATTAAGAAAAAACGAATTAAGTAAAAAATTAATTTTTGCCACACCTACAGTGGATATAGGTTATGACTTTGAAAAAATAGATTTATTAATTTTTGAAGCATCAAAAGAAGATGAATTTTTTCAAAGGTTGGGAAGAGCTGGCAGAATTCTTGGAAGGGAAGAATATATTCCTGAGGTTATATCTATAGTTCCAAATTCTTTAAAAAATAAAATAGAAAAAGAATTTTTAAATATAGAAAAAATTACGAGAAAAGAGTTTGGTGAAAAAATGAACAACATTTTTAAAAAAACAAAAATAAATTATAAACAAATATATGCTGGGCCTTTAATTCTGCAACTTGCTTTTTTTCTATTTATCTTTGAAACTAATTTTATAAAAGATAATGAATTTTTTGAGAAATATGCCAACGATTTATTAAAAATGTATAATATAAAAATACCATATAAATCTTTAAAAAGGATATATTATGTTTATTATATTGTATATATGTATGCATTTATTAAAGAAAATGAAGGATTTGAACAAGCAAAAAAATGGATATATTATTTTAAAAATATGATAAATAATGATCATGAAAAAATTTTCCAAAATGCTAAATCAATAAAAAATTTTATAGATAAATACATACTAAACTTTAGAATGACAGATAAGGAAAATATTAAAATAATCGATCAAAATAATACGTTTAATATAGAAGAATATGAATACGATATTCTATATATTCTTTCAAATTATGAAATAAAGAGAATTGAAAAAGATGTTATTTATATTGGAGAATTAAAAAAGAAAAGAGAAAAGATAAAATTGAAAATGATTACAACAATAATTCCAGAAAAAAAATTTTTTCTTGCATATTTGGAGATTAACACTACATATGAAAATCTTAAAAATATAACATTTCTTTATCCGGTATACCTTGTAAATAGAAATACTGAAATAAAAGGCTTTCGTTATAACCTATATATTCGAAAAATTTATGTTGGTAATCGTGAAATAAAAGTTTTTATTGGGAAAGATGCAATTGTTGCTCAGGCATTGTTCGGAGAGCCATCATGGAAATTTGATATTGTTCCTATAGATAGGGGATAGGGGTGGGTTATGAGTCCTGAAATTCCAATATATTCAATAAATGCATATCTATATTGTAAATATAGGTATTATCTTGAAGAAATTGTTGGATTATCAAGAGAAAACAAACACATAACAAAAGGAGCATTAATAAATGAAATAAAGACTAAAAAAAGTTCTACAAAAAATTGGAAGAAGATCAAAAAAATATTTGTTGCTTCTGAAAAATTTGGAATATATGGATATATAGACAATATAGTAAAAACACCTGAAAAAACAAAAATAGTTGAAGTAAAAAAAGGTAAATCCATAAAGCCATTTGAAAGTGATGTTATTCAATTGGTAGCATATATGATGGCATATTGTGAAACTTATTCAGAAAAACCTGAAAATATTTCTGGTATATTAAAATATGAGGGTTCTAAAAAAACTTTCAGAATACATTTCACAGAAAAAAGGCTAAAAAAACTTTATGATATAACAAGAGATATTCAAAAAATAAAAAATGGAACATATATTCCTTCTTCAATGTATACAAAAAAATGTAAGGAATGTAGCCTTTTTGAGATATGTCAACCAAGTGAAAAAGAAAAGAGCAAAATGAAAATAATGCCATCAAAATTTGATAAGGAACCAATATTTATTTTTAAGCATGGAGTATTCATAGGGAAAAGTGGAGAGAATTTTCAAATTTCTTATGGAGAAGAAAAAGTTTCTATCCCCTCATATAAGATATATTCTTTAAATATTTTTGGAATTTTCTCAATTTCAAAACAAGCTATAGAACTTGCGTCGAAAAATAATATTCCAATAATTATAAATTCATCGTATGGCAAAAACATATCTGTAATAACTCCATATTTTTCAAAAAATAATTTTCTAAGAATTAAACATTTAAAAAAGGTTGAAAATACCGAATTTAAAATGGAATTAACAAGAAAAATAATATATGGAAAAATAAAAAACATGGAAATATTTTTAAAGAAGAAAAAAATAAAGATTAATTTTTTGAAATATAAAAAAGCTCTTTTAAAAGAAAAAGAAATTGGAAAGCTTCGTGGCATAGAAGGTGCTGCTACAAAAGAATATTTTGAATATTATAAAAAATTAATACCAGAAAATTTTACATTTAAAGGAAGAAAAAGAAGGCCTCCAACGGATGAAATAAATTCTTTATTAAGTTTTGGTTATACAATTTTATATAATATAGTATATAGTCTGATTTTATCAATTGGAGTTGATCCTTATTTTGGTTTTTTACATACTACACAATATGGAAGAGCCTCACTTGCATTAGATTTGATGGAAGAATTTAGAACTTTATTAATTGATAGTGTGGTACTTTCTGTAATAAATAAAAAAATAATTAAGAAAAAAGATTTTAAAAAAGATGTCTCAGGAGCTATTTTTATATCTCAAAGTGCAAAAAAGATTTTTGTTGAACAAATTTTCAAACGTATAAAGAAAAAACATTATTATAAACCAGCCAAAATCTCAATAGAATATATAAGAATAATTGAAGCACAAATTAGAATGTTTCAAAAAGCAATTCTGGATGAAATGGAATACATTCCATTTACTATTGAGAGATGATAATAATGAAGTCATATATAATTAGTTATGATATTCAGGAAGATAAAAAAAGAAGAAAGATTTCAAAAATACTTGCAAATTATGGGAGAAGAATTCAATATAGTGTTTTTTACTTGAATATACCTGAAAAAGAGTTATATCATATTTTAATGAAAATAAATCCTCATATCAACAAAAAAAATGATTCAATAATAATTATTCCTATTAATGTAAAAAATATAGAAAAAATAGGAACATTAAAAGAAAATATTTTTAAGAAAGAAGATAACTTTATAATATGATTGTGAAAAAGTGAAATTTAAATTCGTAAATAGCATTTTCTTAATAATACCAAGAGTTTTGCGATTCTATATAATAATAAGACTCACAAAAGTTTTGTTTTTTTTAATAAGTGAAATATAATTTGAATTAAAAGATTCAAGAAAACAGTAATAAAAAAAGGAATTCTAAAAAGATTTCACAAGAGTGGTGTTTCAAATCCTAATTCCAAAAATTGGAATTCAAAGTTACATCTGGTTTTATATATGGTATAGGTTCGTGATGTTTCAAATCCTAATTCCAAAAATTGGAATTCAAAGTAGGTAACTCCAAAACCAGCTTGTCTAAAATAAAGTTTTGTTTCAAATCCTAATTCCAAAAATTGGAATTCAAAGACATAGTATCTTATCCTGATGGGGATAGAGATTACTAGTTTCAAATCCTAATTCCAAAAATTGGAATTCAAAGAAATAATGATGGTAATTGATATACCCGAAATACCGCGTTTCAAATCCTAATTCCAAAAATTGGAATTCAAAGGTAATTTTATTTCTTCTTGTTGTTCTTTTATGGCTAAGTGTTTCAAATCCTAATTCCAAAAATTGGAATTCAAAGTCTTTTAAATCGCCTTTTAAAGCATAAACAAGTAAGTTTCAAATCCTAATTCCAAAAATTGGAATTCAAAGAGTATTTAATAGTAGGATGAACTACTTTTGGCCGTGTTTCAAATCCTAATTCCAAAAATTGGAATTCAAAGTTTTAAATATAGTCCTGAAATAGAGGTGATTTTAGTTTCAAATCCTAATTCCAAAAATTGGAATTCAAAGTTTTAAATATAGTCCTGAAATAGAGGTGATTTTAGTTTCAAATCCTAATTCCAAAAATTGGAATTCAAAGTGTGGTCTTTTACCATGTAGATTAAAAAAAACTATTTGTTTCAAATCCTAATTCCAAAAATTGGAATTCAAAGATTATACTATCTCTGTCACAAATGGAACCTGGAGATTTAGGTTTCAAATCCTAATTCCAAAAATTGGAATTCAAAGAGAAAATTGTAACAAAAGAGGCGAGATTGTGAAAAGTTTCAAATCCTAATTCCAAAAATTGGAATTCAAAGATTCGTTGAATTTGTTAGTATTAATATTGTTGAATTGTTTCAAATCCTAATTCCAAAAATTGGAATTCAAAGTCTGTACGAAAACCGCAACAAGAATTATTTCAAGAGTTTCAAATCCTAATTCCAAAAATTGGAATTCAAAGTCTGTACGAAAACCGCAACAAGAATTATTTCAAGAGTTTCAAATCCTAATTCCAAAAATTGGAATTCAAAGCTTCTGTAATAAACTGTTAAGTCCTAATTCTATAAGGTTTCAAATCCTAATTCCAAAAATTGGAATTCAAAGTTAATACCGCAGTAGATTTTACTGTTACAGCAAGTAATAAGTTTCAAATCCTAATTCCAAAAATTGGAATTCAAAGTGTAGATGAAGCCCACGATGTCCTTCCAGAATCTAAAGTTTCAAATCCTAATTCCAAAAATTGGAATTCAAAGAAATTCCATAGATATAATCTTCACTTCTAACAATATAAGTTTCAAATCCTAATTCCAAAAATTGGAATTCAAAGGTTATGGAGCATATCTCCATAATCGAACATATCAGAAGTTTCAAATCCTAATTCCAAAAATTGGAATTCAAAGGGAATACTGGAGATGGCGCAGCAACACCTTTTAAGTTTCAAATCCTAATTCCAAAAATTGGAATTCAAAGATATTTTCATTATTTCTTTATTAATTGCAGTTGTTGTTTCAAATCCTAATTCCAAAAATTGGAATTCAAAGTAAATACAACCGCTGGTGTTATAGATGCAGGATATAGGTTTCAAATCCTAATTCCAAAAATTGGAATTCAAAGACAAATTCTGGATTTGGTTCAATTATTATTCCTGCAGTTTCAAATCCTAATTCCAAAAATTGGAATTCAAAGTATATCTCTTTTACGGTGTTTGTCGCTTCGCCATTTTTGTTTCAAATCCTAATTCCAAAAATTGGAATTCAAAGTTGTATCTTCTGTATTCTCCTTCTTCTATTTCAAATGTTTCAAATCCTAATTCCAAAAATTGGAATTCAAAGTTAAAACAAAGGGGCTAATTCTAACCCCTTATTATGTTTCAAATCCTAATTCCAAAAATTGGAATTCAAAGTCTGTATAATAAACAGTCCCACCTCTTCGATATACCTCGTTTCAAATCCTAATTCCAAAAATTGGAATTCAAAGGTATAAAAATTTAGATAAAAAAACTAAATATTGGTATGTTTCAAATCCTAATTCCAAAAATTGGAATTCAAAGAAATAAAAACTTTCAGTGTAAGTCAGTCGCAGAAAGTTTCAAATCCTAATTCCAAAAATTGGAATTCAAAGAGAGATAGGGAAGGGACAGAACGGTGATAGAAGGACGGTTTCAAATCCTAATTCCAAAAATTGGAATTCAAAGATTTATGTTAAAATATTGGAGGTGCTTGTATGTTTGGTTTCAAATCCTAATTCCAAAAATTGGAATTCAAACAATATCTTATACAAATACCATTTGATATATCCTTTGTGTTTCAAATCCTAATTCCAAAAATTGGAATTCAAACAATATCTTATACAAATGCCATTTGATATATCCTTTGTGTTTCAAATCCTAATTCCAAAAATTGGAATTCAAACACGTTATAATTGAAGGACAAGATGCTAACACTGGAACGTTTCAAATCCTAATTCCAAAAATTGGAATTCGAATTCATAAAGCCAAATATAAAGAAAACATCTTTATCTGGTTTCAAATCCTAATTCCAAAAATTGGAATTCAAATTGGAAATAATTGTAAATGGTAAAATAAAAAAGAACAAAAAGAGGAAAATAAAAATGAACAAAATAGATAAAAAAATAAAGAAACAGTTTTAATCATCCATGTTGGAATATATAGAAATATTGCAAGATATTCGAGATGGATAAAATAATTAGATATTTTATTTATTAATAAAAGATAATGAAAAAGACGATATTATTAGTGTTAATATTTCAGAGGTTGGTGGTAATTTGAAAAAAATATTGACTATAGGGGAAATGTTAATTGATTTTATATGTTTGGATAAAAATAAAGATTTATCAAAAGGAGTTCGTTTTGAAAAAAAAAGCTGGTGGAGCTCCAGCAAATGTTGCCGCTGTTGTATCTCTTTTAGGTGGTGAAAGTTCGATTTTAGGAAATGTAGGAAATGATTCTTAGGGTATTTTTCTAGTAAATAAGATGAAGGAATATAATGTAGATACTTCTCTAAAGGGGAAAAAGATTATTTTAAGATTGTTAAGTTTGCTAATGAAGTAGGAGAAATGATTTGTACAAAAAAAGGAGCGTTAAGTGCTTTGGAAATGCCAGGGGGAATACTATGAGTAAGTTTAAATTGAAACTATATGAAGATATTAAAGTAAAAGATGATTACGTGATAACTATTAAGTATAGTGCTGATAAGCATTTTTTTGATGCTGTAGATATGAAAATTTCTATTTCATTAGAAATAGAAAAATCTGATGAGAAAAAGGAATACATTGCTGAAATAATTGATCCATTTGGCAATTCAAGAAAAAAATTCTACTGTTTGAAAACATTTTTTATCGAATTAGAAAAATATTTAAATTCTTTTTTTGGAATTTCTGAGATTATAAAATATCGAAAAGCTTATAGAGCAATATCTGAAAAGAAGATTGATAAAAATATTTTAGATCTTTTAGTATATTCAGCTAAATTGGCCCCCTCATGTGCAAATAAACAACCTTGGAATTTTAGGGTAATTTCAGAGGAAGGGCTTTTAGAAAAGGTAAAAGAGGCTTTGCCAGGTGGAAATTATTGGGCAAAAAAATCTCCAGCAATAATAGCAGTGTATACTAAAAAAGAGGATGATTGTGTTTTATCTGATAATAGAAATTATTTTCTTTTTGATACAGGATTAGCTGTTGGTAATTTGTTAGCTCAAGCAACACAATTTGGGTTGATTGCTCATCCAATAGCAGGTTTTGATCCTATAAGAGTTAAAGAGACTTTGGGTATTGAAAATGAATTTATTTTGATTACTTTGATTGTTTTAGGACATTATGGTGATATTTCTAATTTAAGTGATAAACATCAAAAAAGTGAACATGACATAAGAAAAAGGAAGGTTTAATTCCCTTTTTAAACTACAATATTTTGATTTAGTGTTCCGTTTTTAAAATTATTAATATTTTCTAATGTGGTTTCAGCAATATTAGTTAAAGCTTCTTGAGTGAAAAAACTTTGATGACCAGTAATTAATACATTTGGAAATGTAGTTAGTCTAAGAAATGTTTCATCATCAATGATTTCTTCTGATAAATCTTCAAAGAAAATATTTTCTTCTTCTTCATAAACATCTAATCCAAGATAACCTATTTTTTTTGATTTCAATCCATCTATTACAGCTTTTGTATCTATTAAACCTCCGCGGCTTGTGTTTATTATCATTACACCCTTTTTCATCAAATTAATTGTATTTTTATTTATGATATGGTATGTATCTTTATTTAAAGGACAGTGTAAAGAAATAATATCTGATTTTTTAAATAATGTATTTAAATCAACATATTCTCCAATAAATTTATCATTTAGGAATTTGTCATATCCTAAAATTTTCATGCCAAACCCTTTTAAAATATTTGCTGTAATTCTTCCGATTTTTCCAGTGCCAATAATACCAACAATTTTTCCATGCAAATCGAACCCTAATAAACCATCGAGTGAAAAATTATTTTCTCTTATTCTTAAATAAGATTTATGAATTTTTCTATTTAATGAAAGAATTAAAGCTATTGTATGTTTTGCAACAGCATATGGTGAATATTTTGGAACATGTACGACTTTTATGTTATATTTTTTTGCAGCTGAAATATCGACATGGTTAAATCCTGCAGATCTTAAAGCAATTAATTTAATTCCATTTTCTTTAAGTATTTTAATTCCATTTTCATTTAGATTGTCGTTTACAAAAGCACAAACAACATCATAATCTTTTGCTAAAATAGCAGTTTTTTCATTTAATTTTGATTCAAAATACTTAATGTCAAAATTATACTTTTTATTTGCATAATTAAAAAATTCTATATCATATTTTTTTGTACTTAAAAAAGCAATTTTCGTATATATCCTCACCCTTTTGAATTAAATAATAATAGAATAATATGTTTTTAATTAGCCATATTATAGCAAATATACTTTTCATATGATTTATAATCATATTACGCTTTTTTTGTCGAAATTAAAATAGATTTATTTTTATGTGGTAAAATAATTATAATAAGAAAAGAATAAAATTAAGTGAAAATTTTTATTAGGGGGGATATTATGTATCATAAAATTAAGCATGAAGTATTAAGAATAAAAAAAATGATAGACGATCTTTATCCATATCAATATATAGATATTACTCCTATTAATAATTGGGAATTTTTTCAAAATGGAAAAAGTTTTGAGGTGAGTGTTGGTTTTGAATGGGAATATAAACCTTTTCCAGTTGTTTTTAGAAAAAAGTTAAAAATACCACATGATTATTATGGTGAATTCTGGTTTGGTGGTGAAACATTAATAAAGATAGATGGAAATCCTTATGGTGAAATAAATGAATATCATAAAGAAATAGATTTATCTTTTATAGCAGATGGTAAAGAACATTTATTTGAAGCCGAGACAGTTCCTTATAATCTTTTTGGAACCCCATCTAAAAAAACTATATTTAAAAGAGCAAATTTAATAAAAATAAATCATGATATGAGAAAATTAATACGATATTTTATAGGAATATCCCAATTAATAGAGATTTCTAAAAATGATTCATTAAATGATGAATTATCCAGTTTAATTAATTTAACCTTTCATAAAATAGATATTCCTCATAAAACTTCTGAATATCTTTCATCAATAAATAACTCACCAAATTTATATAATCAACTTTCATCTGTCTGGTCAAGACCAAAATTTGAAAAATTCAATGGTATGAATATTGATGTATCTGAGGCATTGAATTTTTTAGAGATAAATTTAAAAAAATTACATAAAAAATATCCGAAAATAGGAAATGTATATGTTGTGGGCCATGCGCATATTGATTATGCGTGGCTCTGGCCTATTGAAGAAACTAAAAGAAAGATAAAGAGGACATTTTCAAATGCAACTTTACTTGCTAAAAAGTATCCATATTTTACATTTATACAATCCAGTCCTCAAATGTATGAGGATATAAAAAATGATATTAATCTGTTTGATCAGATAAAAAAACTTTCAGATAAAGGTATGTGGGATCCAAATGGCGGTATGTGGGTAGAATCTGATACAAAAATACCTTCGATTGAATCGTTAATTAGACAATTTTATTATGCGCAAAAATTTTTTAAAGAAAATTTTGGAAAATACTCTAATGTATGCTGGTTACCAGATGTTTTTGGATTTTCATGGATATTGCCTCAAATTGCAAAACAGGCAGGAGTAAAGTATTTTTTCACTACTAAATTAACATGGAATGAAAAAAATGAGTTTCCATATGATATATGTTATTGGCATGGAATTGACGGAAGTAAAATTTTATATCATAGCTTTAATAATCCAAAGGAAGGTTATAATGGACATTTAGATGCAGAATGTGTATTAAAGACATTTAATAATTTTAGAAATAGAAATATATTTGATGGGACATTATTAACATATGGTTATGGTGATGGTGGAGGTGGCCCTTCTGAAATACATATGATAGATTTTGAAGTAACCAATAATTTACCATATGTTCCGAATTTAATTTCCACAACAGGGAGTAAATTTTTTGAAACTTTAAACAATGATATTAAAAATAAAGAAATACCTATTTGGGATAATGAATTGTATTTTGAATTTCACAGAGCGACCCATTTTTCTCAGTTAAAAACAAAGAAATCACATAAAAAATTAGAAGACGAGTTGTTTTTTACAGAATATATATTAGCATTGGAAAATAAATCATCAAAAAGATTGGAGAAATCATGGAAGGTTTTGTTAACAAGAGAGTTTCATGATATTATTCCTGGTTCTTCAATTAAAGAAGTATATGAAGAATCGGAGTCCTCATTACAAAAGGAAATAGAGAATTGTAAGGGTATAATAAGTGAAGAATTAGAAATTAGTAATGAAGCTGTATTAGTAAATTATGGTAATTATAGTAGTGATAATTATTTTATTACGGATAAACCGTTTAAATTACCTTCTCAAAAAACATATGATGGTAAATATCTTTATAGTATATCGCCTTTAAATAAATTTTCAAATAAAAAATTAGAGAAAGGAAAACCATATATACAAAAGAAAAAAAGTGATAAAACATATAATCTTGAAAATAATAATTATTTTGTAGAAATTTTGAAAGATGGTATAAAAGTTTATGATAAAAAAAAGAAAAGGTCTTTGTTTAAAGATAAAGGGAATATTTTAATGATTTATGATGATGTTCCTTTAGCTTGGGGAGCTTGGGATATAGATTATAATTATAAGTATTTTGGTGAAAAATTAGAAATTAAGGATATAAAAATTGTTGAGGATGGAATTTTTAGAAAGGTTATAAGAACGTATTATGAATATGATGGAACTGATATAATGCAATATATTTCATTGGTTAAAGATTCAAAGCGTATTGATATAAAAACAGTGGTTAATTGGAATTTAAGAAAAAAATTATTGAAAGTTTTATTTCCTGTAGATGTATTATCCCGGTATGCCAGATTTGATATATCTGGAGGATATATAACAAGGCCAGTTCATAAGAATACTTCGTATGAAAAAGCAATGTTTGAAGTATATATGCATAGGTGGATGGAAATATCCGAGCCGGATTTTGGTGTAGCTATTTTAAATGATGGAATATATAGTGCATCAGTTGACCATAATGTTTTAGGATTATCATTAATACACGGTCCGGTTTATCCTGATCTAAAAGCAGATGAGGGAAAACATGAATTTTTATATTCAATTATGAGTCATTCAAATAATCTTGAAGAGATATATGTTGAATCCGAAAGATTAAATAAGCCTCTTCGAATTTTAAATAAAAAAATAAAAATTGTAGATAAGTTTATTGATTTTTCACCATTGAAGGTTATTTCTGTTTTTAAAGCAAAAAATAGATTAATAATAAGATTAGTGGAAGTTGAAGGAAAAAGAGGTTTATGTGACTTTAATATAAAATTCGATTATAAAAAGGTCTATTTATCAGATATATTATTGGATAATTTGGAAGAAATAAAATCTTCAAAATTTCATTATAAGCCATTTAAAATTTATACTATAATTTTTGAACTTTAAAAATATATTAGTTGATTTTAGTTTTTTTATATGATAAAATGTTAGTATAGCGAACTAAATATTCTTTTCACTCATTACTTAAAATATTTAACAAAGGAAATAATTAATGATGAGAAGAATCCGTATTTAAAAGCAAAGTTAATATATGATTGGATCACATTGAATGTAAATTATTCATATGTAAAACCTTACTCTATATATGGGAATATATCTCAATTTGTGGCAACGAATTTAAAAGGAGATTGTGGATTTCAAGCCTTGCTTTTTATTACTATGTGTAGAATTGCTGGTATTCCAGCTCGTTGGCAATCGGGGTGGTATATTAATAAATATTTTGCATCTCCACATGATTGGGCTTTATTTTATATTGAACCATATGGTTGGCTTCCTGCCAATTTATCATTTGGTGGTGCAAGACGGAATATCCCAAAATTTAAAGAATTTTATTTTGTTAATCTGAATGGGTTTAGAATGGTTGCTAATAATAACTTTATGGAACCTTTTCCAGGGAAAAAATTCTGGAGAAGTGACCCATATGATAATCAGGTTGGTGAATTAGAAACTGAAATAGAAAATATATATTCTGATAAGTATAATTATAATATAGAGGTTATTAATTTTGAGGAGGTTGAAATTAATGAGTAAAATAAAAAATGTTTTTTTTACGTTAAAAAAATACGAATATAATAAACCTTTTCATATCACCGGAAGTATTTCTGATTCTGCAACAAATATAGAAGTTATTGTTGAACTGGAAAATGGAATTAAAGGTTTTGGTGAAGCATCACCATCGTTTAGGGTTAATGGGGAAAAAGTAGAATCTTTATTGCCATTAGAAGAGGATATCAGAGAATTGTTAATTGGATTAGATGTAAAAAATTATAGACAAATTTTCGACATCATGGATAAATTTTTTGCTTTTCCAAGTTTAAAAGCAGCGGTACAATATGCAGTTCTCGACGCTTTTTCAGAAGAAATTAACACGCCAGTTTATCAAATTTTAGGTGGGGCTAAAACTAAGATAGAAACAGATAAAACAGTTGGTATTGATAATATCGAAGAGATGGTAAAAGAAGCTAAATATATTTTTGAATCTGGATTTAATGTTATAAAAATAAAAATTGGTGAAGATTTAAAAAAAGATATAGAAGTAATAGAAGAAATATATAAAAATACAAAAGGTGCTAAATATATTGTTGATGCAAATATGGGATATACCACAAAACAGGCAATTGAATTTGCAAAAGTAATTTATTCTAAAGGTATAGATATTTCACTTTTTGAACAACCTGTTATTGCTTCAAATTATGAAGGGCTTAAATTTGTTAGATTTAATTCATCCTTTCCAGTAGGAGCTGATGAGAGTGCAAAAACAAAGTATGATGTTATGAGGTTAATTAAGTTAGAAGCTGTTGATTTTATTAATATAAAACTTATGAAATCAGGTATTTCTGATGCATTTGCTATTGTTGAGATGGTTAAAGCTGCTAATTTACAGTTAATGATAGGATGTATGGGTGAATCGAGTGTAGGTATAAATCAAAGTGTTAATTTTGCATTGGGAACAGGAGCTTTTGTTTTTCATGATTTAGATTCGGCTTTGATGTTGAAAGAAACTAACTTTAGAGGAAAATATATTCAGCATTTGCCATTTTATAAAGTGATATAATATTATAAAAATCAGTATACTTTTCCACATATTTTTGTTATGATATTAATGTTTTTGTAACAAGATTGATGTATACTTAAATTAGATAAGAATTATCCATTTTAAAATAGGGGGGATATTATGGCATTTATGAATTTTAAAATTACGTCTGAAAGCGAAAATCCAACAAAAACTATTGTGAAAGCAAGAAATTTTGAAATGGTTATAGATGAACCAGAAAGTTTGGGAGGAAAAGATGAAGGTGCTAATCCTGTTGAATATTTGCTAGCAGCATTTGCAGGATGTTTAAATGTTGTAGGACATTTGGTGGCAAAGGAAATGGGTTTTGATTTAGGAAAAATGAAAATAGATATTGCTGGAGACCTAAATCCAGATAGATTTCTTGGTAAAGAATCTCCTGATCGAACGGGATATGTTCAAATTAATGTTTCATTTTATTTAGAAACTGACGCAGATGATGAAACGTTAAAAAAATGGTTGTCAACTATTGAAAAACGATGTCCAGTATCCGATAATCTTTCTAATCCAACACCTATAAAATTTAATATATCAAAATTATAAGAAGGAGTTTTCTCCTTCTTATAATTTTTTAGTATGAATTTTATTTTTATCTAATATATTTATTATATTTCACTATTAAATTATACAATATAATATTATTTCAATTTTAATTCGGATAAAAACAGTCTTAATAATAAGATAAATTTAATGAAATTAAAATGCGGTATAATATAAATATAAGTTATTATTAAGGAGAGGATATTTATGAGTACAAAGGTAGCTTTTTTCAGTGCGAAAAAATATGATATTGAATTTTTTAATAGGGCAAATGAAAAATATAAATATGATATTAAATATTTTGAGTCAAAATTAAATGAAAAAACGGCAATTTTATCAAAAGGATTTAATGTAGTTTGTGCTTTTGTAAATGATGATATAAATGTAGATGTAATAAAAATACTCAAGAACAATAATGTAAAGTTAATTGCTTTGAGGTCATCTGGATTTAATCATGTGGATATAAAAGCAGCAAAAAAATATGGAATTAAAGTTGTTCATGTACCAGCGTATTCTCCATATTCTGTTGCTGAACACACTATAGGATTAATTTTATCTTTAAATAGAAAAATTCATAAATCATATCTCAGAATAAAAGAAAATAATTTTTCTCTTGATGGCTTATTGGGATTTGACCTTCATGGAAAAACAGTTGGACTTATAGGAACGGGAAAAATTGGAAGAATAGTGGCAAATATCTTAAAAGGTTTTGGGATGAAAATTTTGGGTTATGATAAATTCCCCAGCAATGAGTTTGTTGGGGAATATACTGATTTAAAAGACTTATTTAGAAGATCGGATATTATTTCTTTACATTGTCCTTTGAATAAAGATACATATCATATAATAAATGAAAAAAATATTAATTTAATGAAAAATGGTGTTATGATAATAAATACAAGTAGAGGTGGTTTAATAGATACAAAAGCTGTAATTACAGGATTAAAAACGCGGAAAATAGGATATTTAGGATTAGATGTATATGAAGAAGAGGAAAATATATTTTTTGAAGATTTATCAGAAGAATTTATTGATGATGATGTTTTTATAAGATTAACAACATTTCCGAATGTATTAATTACAGGACATCAGGGTTTTTTTACTAAAGAGGCATTAATAAATATAGCTGAAACAACATTGGAGAATATTTATAATTTCGAAAATAATATTTTGAAGAAGAATATAGTTGTGTAAGGTGGTGGATTATGAAGGTATTAATAACAGGATTTGAACCTTTTGGTGGAGAAAAAATAAATCCTTCTTTTGAAGCTGTAAAAAGATTGGATGATAAAATATTGGATGCAGAAATAATAAAAATGGAAATTCCAACGGTTTTTTATAAATCTATAGAAGTATTGAGAAGTAAAATGTGTGAAATACAGCCAGATATTGTTATTTGTGTCGGTCAGGCTGGAGGAAGAGCACATATTTCAATAGAAAGAGTTGCAATAAATATTGATGATGCCAGAATAGAAGATAATGAAGGAAATAAACCCGAAGATAAACCAATTTTTTTTGATGGAGAGAATGCATATTTTTCCAATTTACCTATAAAAGAAATAGTTAATAGTATAAAAAATATAGGCATTCCAGCAAAAATTTCAAATACAGCAGGTACATTTGTTTGTAATCATTTGTTATATGGCCTTATGTATTATATTCATAGAGATTTTAAAAATACAATAGGTGGTTTCATTCATGTGCCTTATTTACCTGAACAGGTTATAGAAAAATCAAATATACCAAGTATGTCTATAGAAAATATAACTAAAGCTCTGGAAAAGATAATTGAAGTTTCGATTAGATATTATAAAGAAATTAAATAAAACATTAGATATTAAATACCAATTCTATTATTTAATAATGATGGAGTGATATTATGGAAATGTTAAAAGATCATATTGTGGTTGATGCACATTTAGATTTGCTTGCAGATATTTATGAAAAAAGACTTGTAGGTGAAGAAAATATAATTAAAAAATATCATCTTCCTGATTTTATAAAGGGTGAAGTAAATATAATAGTTTCATCAATATTTATAAGTAATAACTATTTACCAGAAATGGCGCTTCGTGTGGCTCTGGATCAAATAAGTATGTTTTATCAGGAACTTGAAAATTTAAAAGGAAAAGTAATGTTATGTAGAAATTATTCGGATATTGAAAAAGCGATTGAGAATGACATTATAGGGATTATGTTATCTTTTGAAGGAGTAGAACCAATAGGAAATGATCTGAATTTACTAAAAATTTTTTATGAACTCGGCGTAAGATTTGTTGGCTTAACCTGGAGTAGAAGAAATTATGCTGCAGATGGAAGTTTTTTTATGCCGAAAATTGAAGGAAAAAGAGGAGGATTAACTGATTTTGGTGTTAAAGTCTTGAAAGAATCTGAAAAGCTTGGGATGATTATAGATGTAAGTCATTTGAATGACGAAGGTTTTTGGGATGTTATTAAATTTTCATCTAATCCTATTATTGCTTCGCATTCTAATGTCAGAGAAATATTTAATTCTATGAGAAATTTAACCGATGAACAGATAAAATCTATTGCAGAAACGGGTGGAGTTATAGGTATAAATGCAAATGGTTCATTTGTTTCTGATAGTCCAGATGAAAATAATGTAGAAGGTCTTGTTAGACATATAGATTATATTTCAAATCTTGTTGGTGTTGAATATGTTGGGCTTGGATTTGATTTTTGTGATATGTTTAGAAACGAACCAAGAGATACATTAAAAGGTTATCATGAGATGGATAAATTTGTAGAGACGTTAATAAAACATGGATATAATAGTAAAGAAATTAAGAATATATTGGGAGATAATTTTTTGAGATTATATAAAAATATGTTTTAGTGACAAAAAGGAGCAACTGTAGTCACGTCCTCCTTTTACTTAACAAATACATCATTTGAAATTTTTGATTAATCCTTTGTCAAAACTCTCGCATAAGCAGCAGCTTTTTTCATGATTCTCAGCTTCCCTCCTTAGAAACCTTCTGCAATGAAAGTAAAAATTTATAATAATTATAAAGTTCTTCTTGTGTAAGTTTTCGTTCATCCCAGAAAATAAATCAAAAATCTTTTAATAAGTCTAAGTCTTCTTCAGTTACAAGTAATTTAATTACTATCATTCGCATCACCTCAGAATTATTTTAATATATTTTCATTAAAGGGATGCATTAGATTATGGTTTGATTGTATAATTATTTATATTATACTGAATTTTTGTTATTTTATGAAATAAAAAATCCTGGAAAATCCAGGATTAATTAATTAAAAATAAACCTCTTTCTATTAATTCTAAGTATAATGTTATTAAATCCTCTATCGTTAATTGTTCTCGAACAGCTAATACGCCATTATTGCTTAATAGAATTCGTTCAAATAATTTTCCTTTTTTAGATATATAATCAAAATATAGAGCTTTTAATTTATCAACATTTTCTTTTAATAGTGTGGAATCTGAAACATCTCCTCCAAAACCAGCAATAGTTCTAATATTATCTTTATTTAATCCTGACCAAAACCCTTCAATTTCTCCTATAAAATCCTCTATTTCTTTAATTTTAAATAAATTTGGAAAATTCACTTTCATTTTTTGAAAATACTTATCCTTTTTTAAGGATCTTTTTAATACACTATTTGCCATTTTATGGTTAAAGTCAAAAAAAAGTATTTTCATATTATTATAAAAAAAATATGATTTACCTTCATCAACTTTAATTAATTTATCATATATAGTTTCTTCCCATGGAATATGGAATTTTTCATTTTTTAGTGTTTCATGTGTTATATCAAATTCAACCAAAATATTATTATTTACCTTTATTTCTTTTTTATATCTCCATACTGTTTTTGGGCCAGCATTATCAAAAGGTTTTTGGTTATTTGATTTTGGAAAAAATTCGGCTTTGGCATCTTTTTCTAATATGAATTTTATTATTTCTTTTTCTTCTTGTTCATCTTGCATTTTAAGCAAAAAGGCACACAAACTTTTTGAATAATCATTCATTTAATTAATACCTCCTAAATCCTAATACCAATTATTAAATAATAGCGAAAAAGAATCCAATCTTTTAGCATATAAGATCAAACTTTTTTCTTTTAAAATTACTTTAGAATCTTTATCTATTTTGGTTGTTAAAACCATTTCAAATTTTTCTACATTGAAAGGATCTTTAATTGTTAAAGAAATATATGGGTTTTTTTTATCAAATGAACTCTTTAATTCACCATATTCAAAATTAAAACCAAATTTTACTAAAGGACTATCATTAGAATTAATATGATGTATAAAATCCAAAACTTTATTTATATGTTTTTTTAGTGTTCTATAAGTTGTTTGAGTTTTTTCTAACTTTATCTTTAACTCATATTCATCGAAAGTAATAAAATAATTATTTACTCCTAATCTAAAATATGCATTTTTAGTTGTCTTTTTTATCATTTTTTTGTCTTCATTATCAAAGAAAACGAATAATTCTTTAATAAAATTATTAAAAACAAATTCTTTATCACAATTATCTTCTTCTAAGATAAAATGGAGGTTAGCTTCTAAAATTACATCTTTATTTGTTATATAATTTATCGATTTTAAAATAAGATTCCTAGATTTAACAGAAAAAAACCATATAATATTTAAAGTTGTTAAAAAGATACTAATAACACTTTGTAATGTATTTAACATTTTTATCACCTCACTTTTTTTATCACCTCACAATATTATTATACTACATAAAAACAATGAAAAAACAACCATAGTGAAACAAAACAAATCATTTTAGAGTTATAATTCCATCTGAAAGATTATAATATTTATTAAAGACTTTTTCTACAAATTCTTTTTGAATTTTTAATACCTCTTCGTAATTTTTAGCAGATATTATTCTTTTAATAAATGAATTTAAATAGTTATATTCTTCATAATCTTCCTTACTAAGAACTATTTCGTTTAATTCTTTTAAATAGATTCCAATAGAGTAACATATACCTATCTTTGCTTTTTCTATATTATCAGGATCTTCATATGAAACATATGACGCTTCACCCAATCCTGCAGGGTCTTGACCTCTTCCTAGATTTTTTACAATCCCATAATCTCTTTTAAAAGCATACTTAAAAGCATTTAAAATAAAATATTCATAATCCAAAGCATCCATAATATCCCTCCTACCTACTTTTTTTAAATTCTTTTTTTAATGCTTTTAATTTATATAAAGCATTTTTATAAATCTTTTTATTACTTCTAGTTTTTATAAGGGTTTCATATTTTTTTAATTTTTCAATATAAGATTTTATTGCCTTTATTTTTGGATCTTTTGATTTTAACTTATTAATTCTATTTTCAGCTTTTTCTACTATTTCATTTATAAGATTTTCAAAAGCCTCTTCTCTTATCGTATGCATTTCATATATAGTTTTTTTAAATTCTTTTTTATCCTTTCTTTTTATTTTTATTTCTCTGTTCTCGTGCATTTTTAATAACTTATAACTGTAATCCACAACAAGATCGCATCTTGAAATTATAGTAGAATAATTTGATGATGTATTAATAATATAAATAGATTCATTTATAATCTCAAGAAGTCTATTACCAGTTCTTAAAGAAACTTCTGGTGATTTTCTTCTTTTTTTCTTACCAAACATATTCTCCTATCCCCTCCTTAACATAAAATTAATATATCTAAGATATGTAAATAAAAAACGAGACCGCTAAGGTCTCGCTAACTAATATTGGTTGAAGAATATATTTTCTTTAGATCATCAAAAATATTTAAATTATAATTTTTTAATTTTCTTTCTAAATTTCCTTTTTCTAAAGTTTTTTTAAACGATAATATTTCAATTCCTACAATTTCATCAGTATCATCATCGAAAAAAAGTACGATGTTATCGTCAATCATATCACCATATTTACTTTTTGAATCTTTTAATTTTATATAAACAACATCACCTTTCGGACTATATCCGTATTTGTTTTTCATAATTATTCCTCCAAATTTTTTAAAGCTTTTTCCCTTTCTTCTTTTATAAAATCTGTTATATCCATTAAAGGTAAATAAATTGGTTGAGTAAATCCAAATTGTGAAGAGATCGATAATATTTTAGCCCGTGCAATTTGGAAAAGGTTTATAATTCCAGAATTAATAACTAGAACTCTAAATTCATATTCTTCCATTTCAGGATGACCCATAAATTCTCCTTCAATACGCATTTCAAGTTTTAATAAATGTTTTCTCCCTTTTTTAAAAATCAACTTAATATTTAAACCAAGAATACAATTATAAGGAGTATTAGCAATTTTTTCTTTAAATTTTTGAATAGCTTCAATTTTTAATTCTGGTTGAAAAGGTTCATTAATTAGAGTATCATCAAATTCAAATGAAAATTTTTTTATTCTATCTGAAATTAATTGAATATAAGACTCCTTCATTAGTTCCACCTCTTAGGCTGCTTTAAATGCATTTTCATTATTTTTTGATTTTCTGTTTGATTTTCTGTTAAAATTTTTAAATTCAACTTTTATTTTTTTATAAGAAAAGTTCATAATTTCCATTGAAATTAATGCATCTATTTTTTCTTGAATTGTTTTACCTTCGCTTTTTGCAATTTTTTCAAAAGTTTCTCTATAATTTTCTGGTATAGTATAAGTATATTTGCCATGTGGAGTTATTTTCATTTCTCCGCCTAATGCTTTAGTTATCTTTAATAAAAATTTTAATGATGGATTTGAACTTGCATTTTCTAATCTTGAAATAGCTGTTTGTTTTGTACCTATTTTTTCAGCAAGCTCTTTTTGAGAAACACCTTGTTCCATCCTCATTAAAGTTAATTTGCTTACTAAATCTATAATAATATTTTCTAATTCTTCTTCCAACGATTCTGATTTTAATTCAAATTTTTCAAGCTTTCCTTCTTTGATTTTCCTGATTATATCATTTTCCATATTTTTATTCATAAAAAAGCCTCCTTATTTTGAAGCGTCATCAACTAAACTTTTCAAATTATTGTACGCGGATTCAATTTTTTTAGCTTTTTTTTCTGTTTTAAATTCTGCTTCTAATATAATTACATTATTATTTAAATAAAATTTCTCGGGATAGAATGTAAGATAGACTCTAAAAACACCTGTACGACTTTGTGGAGGTATTCTTAGTTCGTAAAGAGAAAAATTATTATAATCGTCTATATGAGCTATTTTTTTATTTTTGTGTGTTTTAAATTTCTCTTCATCAATTAATTTTAAGATATATTTTCTTCCACCTTTGTTTATGTTTATTAGAAATAGTTTTAATTTTTTATAAGAGGATTTTGAGCCTTTATTTTTAAAATTTTCTTCAACTTCTTTTTTTATTCTATTCTTATCTTCATCATTATAAATAGGGAAATAATATAAATATTCGTTCATAAATATCTTTCTCCTACATCTGTATTATATAACATATATGTTATATTTAGCAACTTGATTGAAATAAATTATTATTAATTAAGAGTTAAAATCTTCGTTTTTCTCCGATATTCTTCTTTTTTTATATTATGTAACAACTTCCTATAACAAATGTGAAAATTCCAAAAAAGATATAATTTCTCACTCCCACTTCTCGTATTTTCCCACCACTTTACCAACGATGAGAATGTTATTCCAATTTCGCCTTGGTATTACTATTGACGGGTGATTTTCGTTTAAACTGATCAAAGTTGTTGCGTTTTCGGATTTATAATATTTACTACTCCCTCATCTCTGTTGATAATAATTACTCCGTTTTCAAGTATTGGTCGTTTTAAAACTACAGCTACATCTCTATCCTTTAAACGAGGCCCCATTGAATCTCCTTTCATGCCATTTGATATAACAATATAATCAATTCTTCGTACGCAATTTCCCCATGTTCACTGTTAGCAGCAACATAACCATAGACAGGGATTTGCTTTAAAGTAAGTTTGCTATCTTCGATGGGAGTTGTTTTGTTATTTATTCCTAAAAGGAAATCGACTGAGATGTCAAAGATTTTAGAAAGTTGTTTGATTACTTCTAAATTCGGTTTGCTTTTACCTAATTCCCGAGACGAAACGATTGAACGCCCAACGTTCAACATATTTACCAATTTTATTTGCTTCAAACCTTTTCTTTCTCGTAAATTTTTAATTCTCTGACTAAATTTTGAGTCCATAATAATCACCTTTATTTTTCTATTCAATTGATATTATATAACAAAATGTCAAGAATTACAACATTGACATAAAAACAAACTTTTAATAATAACGCAATTATTTTGTAATTGGCATAGCGATATTATTGTCGTGTAATACAAATTGTATTTGTCAAGTGGGCAGTGGACATGATTACAATTGAAAGATGGACCAAAAAAATAAAATGTTTAATTCATCAATGTTTTGAATAGTATTAAATTCTGTTTCAGAAATAATTGGAATAGTTGCTGATGAAGAAAGATTTGAAGATTCATTGAATTTCGATAATCCGAATGCTTACATATGTAGTGAATTGATAGCAAGAATTTATCACGATGTTGGAGTTGATATAAAACAAAATCTTGAATTTGTTAGTCCGGATGATATAGCTAAAAGTGAAGAAATGATAAAGATATTGTAAATAAAAAAGAACTGCTCTGGATCTGTCAGAGCAGTTCGTTCTATAAGTAAAAATACTTATATTGATTGGCAGCCCCACCCCGCATTAAATGGATTAGTAAAAACACGTATTATTCAAACTGTTTGAATTTTACTTCAATATACTTATCTTTATAAACGATAATCTGTTCAATTAATTGATTATAGATTTCTATTAATTTATCCTCATCATAATTTTCAAGAGCTTCTATTTTTTCTTTCCATTTTTTTCTCAAATTCTCAGGTGTTTCTTCAACAATATTAACATTAGACATTTTTATTTTATTTATTAGATCGTTCTTTTCTTTCATCAAAATTTCATTTTCTTTTTTTATTTCATCATTTATAATTCCAGATTTTATTGCCGTTGTTAAATTTATTAATTGTTCTTCAACTTCTTCCAACCTTTTTCTTAAAGCAGCAATTTTATCGTTTTCAACGTTGATTTTTAACTTTTTAATATAATTAATTGTTTCTGCAAAATCTTCCCAAAATTCTTCATCATTAAAATCTAATTTCAATAATTGATGTTTTACACGCAAAAAAACCTCTCTCTCTATTTTACTTTTAGATATACCAAGATATGTTCTTGTTTTTCCGTATTGCCAAGCAGAAGAAACATAACTTGGAGTTTTACCACCAGAACCAAGCATTCTATCTCCGAATTCTGTATATATTAATCCTTTTAATAAATATTTATTTTTTGTCAATGCAGAAGTTAATTTTCCATTCTTTTTATTTACTTCTTCAAAAATTTCTTTAGGGATAATAGGATCAACAAAGTTTTCTATTATTACAGCATCTTTCAATTCTGATGATCTTTTCCTACTTCTCTTATTACCTTTTCCATAAATGTATATACCAGCATATAATGGATTGTTGATCATATCTAAAATTGTTGAACCTCGCCATAATTTTCCACGTGCATTTTTTATACCTCGTTCATTTAAACGCTTAGCAATTTCAGAATAACCAATATTTTTTAATCTTAATTCAAAAATTTCTCTAACTATTTTTGCTTGTTCTTCGTTTATTTTTAATTTTCTTCTTTTTTTTCCTTCCTCGTCAATAATTTGATAACTATCGAAACCATAAGGAGGATTTCCACCCATCCAATATTTTTTTGATGCTATATCTTTCATTCGCATTTTAGTTCTTTGAGAAATCATTTCCCCTTCTAATGTATATGAAGCCAGAATAATCGTTCTTGTAAAACGTCCTTGAGGAGTACTTACATCAAAGGGTTCTAATGCAGCAATAACTAGTACATTATAGTTTTTTTCTAAATCTTGGATTATTATTTGCCCATCAATTCCAGCCCTTGAAAAACGATCATACTTTTCAACAAGGATCACATCATATTTCCCTTTATAAGCATTTTCTAAAAGAACATCTAATTGTTCTCTTTTCATTTTTTTACCAGAGTCTTTATCTGAAAAATAGTCAACTATTTTAAATCCATATTGTTTTGCAAAATTTTCTATTGTTTTGAATTGTCCTTCAATTGAAATTTTTGATTGATCCTTTGTCGAAACTCTCGCATAAGCAGCAGCTTTTTTCATGATTCTTCGCTTCCCTCCTTAGAAACCTTCTGTAATGAAAGTAAAAACTTATAATAATTATAAAGTTCTTCTTGAGTAAGTTTTCGTTCATCCCAGAAAATAAATCCAAAATCTTTTAATAAGTCTAAGTCTTCTTCAGTTACAAGTAATTTAATCACTATCATTCGCATCACCTCAGGAATATTTTACGGTTAACTTATCGAAGTGATACAAAATATAAACGTCATAGGATTAAACATTATAGATTAATAACAATATATATTATACGACGTTATCGTAATTTAACAAAATAAAAAAAACTCGGATGTAATCCGAGATATAAATAAATATTAATCCAAATCCTCATTTTTATCCTCTTTATACTCTATAATAATTTCAATCATAGTTCCTAAGGCTTTGGTTATTAGAATAATAAGATATACGACATTAACGGAAAATCCAAAAGAAACTTTATAATATATGGAGTTAATGTACTCAATACTATAAAATGCTGAATCGATCGAAGAAAAAATAAAAGACAATAGAGACAAATAAATACCTGTTGAAAAATAAAGTTTTAAAATATTTAAAGTTCGCTTCCCTTTTTTGAATTTTTTAACTTTTTCGAAAGCTGATGTATTAATTAAGCTAGCAAAAATTGTTTTTGCGGTTAAAACAAAACCTATCATCGTTATTGAAAACGTTATGAGTGTATTATTTAAATTTTTTATAGGTTTTTTAAAAATAAATGAAATAATCATTCCTATAGTAAACCATATCACAATCCACATAAAAAAATATTTTTCTTTATGATTATATTCTGATTTTTTATTCACTTTCCCACCCGCTTTCAACTTCCTTTTTTAATTGTGAATACATTTTATTTAATAAATCATAACTAACAAAATCATTTTTTTCAGGGTCTTCTCCTTCAATTACATCTGCAACAAATCTAACATTATTATTGTTTAAATTAAACAATTTACTTGAGTTATTTTCTTCAGGCGAAATTAATTCAATTTTATTTGATTCAATATATTCTGCGAAGTTGCTGAAAAAGTTATCTAAAACTGCTTGTTTTTCATTTAATATTTTTTCGTCTTTTAGTTGATTGCTATACTTTCTTTTCGGGTTTTTTGAAATTTTAATTTCGATAGAAAGATTATAATTATCAATATCTTCTAAATTTTTCAACTCGTCATCAAAACCACCAACACTTTTAAAAAAGTCTCCAATATTATCCAAACGACTAAGATTCACCTTAATATTAGTTTTTATGTTATGAGTCTTATAACCTTTTTTTAATATTAAATCTTTTAAATTTAAATTCTTTGAATATAAATTATCATTTATTTCAAAATTAGATAACTGATTTAAAACATTTTTTTTAAAATATTTAGAAGTTACATTATCATCTAAATCGTTTTCTGCAATAATTTTTTTTGATAATAAATTTATAGAATCCTTAAAATGTTGAAAATTAACACCGAGCGCACTTTTGTTACAAAAATAATTTTTATATCTCACAGTATAACTATAATATAATTGCCCCCGACCTTCCCCCAATTCTATTACTTCAAGTTCTTGTTCTTGAGTGTCAGCAATAACAGGTTTTGAATTATTAGATATATGACCATATACAAAAACATCATATCTTAAATTAGGGATATATTGAATATAATAATTATCTGGTAATATAATACCATTTAATATACTCTTTTGTATTTTTATTTTTTTTGTCAAAAGATATGATTTTAGGCATTTGAAAAAATGTTCTATATTAATTGATTGATTTTTATTTTCCTTCTTATCAAAGTAATATAAATCAATTGAATGGAAAAGCACTTTGTATTTTTTCATAAAATTCCTCCTTTTATTATATGAAATTAACATAAAATTTATCTTAATTTACCATTTCTTTTTTAAAACAATATTTTCATTTTTTGTTTCGAAATATTTATCAAGTATTTTTTCTATAAAATCTTCCATTAAATCTGCTATTTCATCTAATTTTTTTGCTGATATAAGTTTTTTAAGAAAGTCGTTTTCATATTGAGAAACAAAATTTAAATCATTTTCTTTCCTTTTTTTGCCAAGATATTCTATTAAATGATGAAAATATATTTCTACAGCATATCCTAACCCTATTTTTATTTTTTCAATATCCTTTGATAAAGGTGAATTGAATGTTCGTATATTGAAATTATAACTATCACATAAATTAGCTGGATCCCATTTTTTCTTTTGCCCAATTTTATAATTTTTTTTAATCCCAAAATAAAACGCATTCACTATAAATTCTTCATAATCATAAGCATCAAATTTCCCCATAACTCTCCTCCTTTTAACCTAAAAATTAACTTTGTTATAACATTTAAAAATATAAATATTTTTTATTTAGTTAATTTAAACAAACACCATTTTGTTCCGCATTTTTTTTCATAATAAAATATTGTATTTTTTTTATCATACAAATATATTTTTTTATCCTTACCATTTTTCTTTAGAATATTCTCAATATAATATGCAATTTTATCTACAACTTCCATATTTCTTTTATTTGGATAACTCACAATACAAATTTCAGAAGTGCTTAATATTAAACATAATAATAATGAGTGGTTCAATTCAAACACCTTTTTAAACCAATTATTTGAATCTAAATCTTTTAAATTTTTAGATATTGAAAATAATTCTATCCAATCAATAACCATATCTTTTATAGATTTATTAATATTTCTACTCCAAAAAGGAAATATCTCAACAAATATTTTGTTGTTATTGTATGTATTATTTTTAAAATTCGAAGCATTTATAAATATACTGGTAAAATAAGAACTAACTTTATAGTGTTTGTTGTTAAAATAATTAGAAAAAGCATTCAAATAGCTATTAAAATTATTTTTTAAGTCATTATATTCTTTTTCATAACCTTCATCATTTGACAAATAATTATTAATACCAATATACAAAATAGAGTTTGCTGTTGGGATATATAAAACGCCACTTTCTCTCTGGATTTTAAAAGACTTTATAAAAACTGGAGGGTTATTCAAATAGGGATTTATTCTTTTGTATTTAAATTTTCCGTTTTTTTTAAATTCTTTCCAGTCAACATTAATTTTGTTGATATTATTTTTCCATACTTCCCAAATTTCTTTTAAATCACTTAAATCAATTTCACACATTCACGTTTCCTCCCTTCATTCATTAAAAATTTTTTCAACTTGTGTTTCCACTTTTCAAAATAATTTCCCGAAACTCTCCAATTCAATTATTCTCATATTCCTCGATTTTAACAGGAACAAAATGACCAAATCTATCTTTTGTATATGTCCCTTTCTTTAAACCTTCTTCAATAGCTAATGTTTCCCTATATTCAGCAGCTTCAGCCTGGATTGTCCATTTTGCGTTTATTCCATTTTTTTCAAGAAATTCTTTTATTTCACTTATAGATACTTTGAAAAACTCTTTTCTTAAATTTACCTTATTCATTCTTTTTTCTTCAAAAAATCTATGTAATTTGTTTTCTAATTCAGGAGCATTTTCACTATAAATTAAAGCATGAACATCGAATGGGAATGGAACACTTGCGTCTCCTAATTCTCTGACTCTATCAAGAGGTTCTAATCTTCTCGTCATACCTATTTTGTAAACATTCTCACCAAAAGAACCCAAGTTAGATATTATATAAACATGTCCGGATTTTGTTTGTTGTGCCATTGATAAAGCTCGTTGATTTTTAGCTTCGGCCTCTTCTAACTTTTGTTTTAATTTTTCTAATTGTGCTTCATACTTTTTCTTTTGTTCTTCGGTTGCAATTTCTATTTCCGCCCGTACTTTCTCCATAGCTTCTTGTAACATTTTTTCCTCTTTTTCTGCTTGCTTTAATGCTCTTTCAATTTCTCTTCTTGCTTTTTCCTCTTCGCGCATTTGTTCTCTAATTTTTCGTTGTTCTTCCATATCTTTTAATTTTAATTCTTTAAGAAAAGTTCCGTATTTTAATTCGTCTAATCTTAATTGTAAATATTCTTTGGAAATTTTAGCGTTTTGAAAAGGAGTCCCCAATTTATTAACTAAATTATAAGCATCTATAATTTTTTGTCTTAAAATTCCATAATTATCATGTTTTATTTTCGCCATAATCGTTGAAACTTTTCCATTAAAGGCATCAATAACAAAATCTTTAGCATTGTTTGCTCTATAGTGATCCTTATAATCGCATTCAGCAGCAGTTCTGCTTTTAATCATTTTTTTCATTTCTTTTCTTATTTCTTTGATTTTTTGTGAAGCTTCTGTATATCCATATTCTTCTATTAATTCATCTAATACAGTGTAAGTTGGTATAATATATTCATTTCCGTATCCATTAATAGTATTTTTCAACGCTTTTTCAATATTTTTTAATTCATCTACCTTTTTTTCGATTTCTCTTATATATTTTGATTGATCATATGAATCGCCTAAAATTTCTTTCGATTTCTTTTCTGCTTCTGAAATGAGATATTGGGCTTTTTGTTGAGCGTTTATTATAATATTATCAGCCATCTTTTCAGCTTCAGATATCTTATTTCTATCGCCTTTCAAAAGTTTCTCTAGTTTTTGTTTTATTTCAATTTCATCTTCGAAATGAGTTGTAACGGTTTCTCCAAATTCTTTACCGGATAAATTTTCATAATCTTCTTTGAGTTCTTCTATTAGTTTTATTTTTTCATTTTTCTCTAAAAATAAATTTTTAGCTTGCACAGTATTTTTTTCTGCCGTTAGGACACATTTTTTTGCTTCCTGATAAATTCTATTTATATTATTTTCGAGTTCTCTTACTTTCTTTTTTATTTTATGAATCTTAGCTCCTTTACTAAAAAATGCCAATTTAATGCCTAAAATAAACATAATTATTATTACATATGGTAAAATATCGGTATCATTATATATGACACTAGGAGAAACACCAGAATAGTATAATAAAACTCCAACAATCGAAAGAAAAATCATAAATTTTCCAAACTTTACCCCCATACTTTTCCCCTCCTTAACATAAAATTAATATATCTAAGATATGTAAATAAAAAACGAGACCGCTAAGGCCTCGTTTGATTTTCATTTAATTTCAAAACTAAAGGTGAAATACTTTTATCTCTTATATAATTTGAAGAAAAATAAACTTTTTCGAAATCATGTTTAGGATGAAATTCGAAATTGCATTCTGGACATATAATCCCTTTCTTTAGTTCATCAGAATTATATGGACCTATTGTTGAATGGCAACGAGGGCAGATTAGTATATACCCTGTTTTTAGATTATATTCTTTTAATATAGTTCTCATATTTCTTGAGCTAATTTTTTTTGATATGAAATATAGTATTTCCTCATGAGAAATAAATCCTTGACTTTTAATTTTGTCTTTTATGGATTTTTTTAAGTTTGAAATATTGGTTAATGACATGATTGACCACCTCTTTATTTAAAGAATAAATATCTCCGAGTTATTATTTGTATTATCGCATGTATAAAAAAAGGTTATCGAAATAAAAAATCATGTATCAATATTATCAAGATACCATGTAAAATTAATTTCTTTTAACACATTTTCATAAACATCGAGCATATAAGAAGACGGAAGTTCTCCTATTTTATTCTTTAATTGCTTTTTTGGAAAAGTATATATTTGATACGGTTGAACAAAAGATAGTTTATGTAGATTAGCAGTTCCTTTAGACAATTTTATACCTGAATTAATATTACTTTGACTTGTTAACAACACTCCAATATATGTTGGCCTTTGTATGGTGTGATCTGAAATAATTAAAACTAATTTAGTTATAGGGGTTATCTTATATATTTTTTGAACTTTTTGTTTATATTTAGGATCATTCGGATAAATGAATTCGACACTCCAAATTTCACCAAATCTTGCTTTAGGTGAATTACTCATTATTATCACCTAAAGGAATATGGTAAAATTGCGCGCTTATTTTTTTAATTTCTTTCAATTCTTTTTCAGTATATTCAATAGGCTTTATTTCCTTAAATCTTTTTTTTAATGATTTAAGGTTTTTTCTTATTTTATTTTTAATAAGTGATGTTCCAAAATATTCAGCGTTATTACTTTTCATATATTTTATACTCCCTTTTGACATTGAAAGAGTGTTTGAATTGTATAAATTTGGAATATTTACTCTTTCTTGATTTTTTCTTACTTGAATTATACTATATTTTATGTAAGATTGCATAGATGGAATATTATTATATGATGTATTTGTCTCTAAAGTATGCATAAAATCACCTCTTATTTATTTCTCCGAAGTTTTTTTCATAAAATTCTATGTTCTTATTTAATAATTCGACCAACTCTTTTGCGATTTTAGGACTAAGTATAATTCCTTCAGAAAGTTTTATTTTTATATTTTCATTTGTACTATCAATAACCTTTCCGAATTTGATTGTGATATCATATGGACTTGTAGCAATATTAGCAAAGTTTGCGTAGTCCTCTCTATAATTATCGTCTATAATATATTCGATACTTTTATTTTTTTCTTCCATAATTCCCCCTCCTTAATCACTCACTCCCACTTCTCGTATTTCCCCACTACTTTATTTTTTTGAAGTAATACTACAATTCATATTCCGTTTCATGTTCCGTTGCATCCATGAACAGGTTCAACAACTGGCTCACGAACTGGCTCAATATCTGGTTCAACAACTGGTTCATTATCAGGCTCAATTTTTGAACCAGTTACATTTTTAGTGTACCAGAAACCGTCTCAGAAAGTGTCTCAGAAACCGTCTCAGTTACTGTCTCAATATGAGACACTTTCAGGTAGTGTCTGACCTAGTGTCTGACCTAGTGTTTCGGGTAGTGTTTCGGGTAGTGTCCCGGGTAGTGTTTCGGGTAGTGTCCCGGGTAGTGTCCGTATAGCGGACACTGGAATATAATATTTAGCTAAATCATTGCCGTTGTGATGCTGTTATAGACGCTGTTCTAAGTGGTGTGTCATTTATTAGAACGGCACTTCGCCGATATTTTTTTTTCTTGCAAAGAAAGAAAAGAAAAGAAACAAAAGAAAAGAAAGAAATATTATTATATATTTATATTATATATTATTATATTATATATTATATAAAATAAAAAAAATAAAAAAATATATATATAATATATGCTTTTTTTATTTCTTTTTTTTTCTTTTTTTTGGTTCTTTTTTTTCTTTTTTTTTCTTTCTTTTTTTGGACGTATGTTTTTTGATTTTTTTAGAAAAAATTTCGTATAAAAAATCTTTTTTCTTTAATGCTATTTTTTTTATAAAATTTTTCTGCCGAATAAAAAAATGAAAAAATGGGGTAGCACTATATAAAAAAAACGCAAAATTCAACGTCTATCTCTTCATATAAGAAGAGAAAATACGTTTTATGTAAATTATTATATAAAAATTTTTTTGATAGCCTTAAATCGCCTAATTTTAGTTTTTAACTTTTTACTCCCAGCTAATTTTTCCAACAACTTTACCAAAGATATGAATATCTTTCATTTGTTCTCCGGTAATTACAATTGGTTCATATTCTGGATTTAATGATATCAGTTGTATTTTATCGCCATAATTATAATATTTTTTTATAACAGCTTGATCAGAATTTATAGCGATAATTCCAATTTCTCCGTTTTCAAGGTATGGTTGTTTAACAACAAGAGCTAAATCTCCAGGTTTGAATTTTGGTAACATAGAATTTCCTCTAACCATTAAAGCAAAATCTACATTTCTTTTTTCAGGAATATATATAACATCAATAATATTTTCAATAGGATCAACACCAGAACCTGCAGATATCTCACCCAAAACAGGAATGCGTTTTAAATTATTATTAATATCTTCTATGGGTATTTTCTCTTTTTCATCTAAATCTTCTGTTGTTCTTAACCCCATTAACCAATCTAAAGAGACATCTAAAGCTTTTGCGATCTTTGCTAAGTTCAAAGCTCTAGGTTCTTGCCCGGTTTCAATACGAAAAATAGTTGAAACACTAGAGCCGATTTCTTGAGCTAATTGCTCAGCTGTTATATTTTTTTGTTGTCTTAATTCTTTTATTTTTTTTCCTATTACTGACCAATCTTTTTTTTCAGACACAAATCTCACCTCGAATTTATTATATCAAATATATATGCGAATACGCAATTGTAACACTATTTTTACATATTTTTAATTGACACCATAGCTAAAACGCGATATAATAACACTGAATAGCGAATGCGCTATACCGTATAAGAAACATAGCGAAAACAGGAGGTGGATTAATGAATAACTTAAAAAAAATAAGAAACAAAAAAGGGTTAACTATTAAAGAACTATCTTTAAAGACGAATTTGGCTGAGTCAACTATTGCAAGAATAGAAAATGGTATTTTTAAAAATCCAGGAATTTTAACACTAAAAAAAATAGCCAAAGCACTCGGAACGACTGTGGAGGAACTTTTCGATTTTAATGATAAACCATTAGCGAGGAGGTGATGCAGTATGAAAACACAAAAATGGACAATTTCAATAAAAAAATTGCCCATATTTGCAGAGTTACTTAAATCTTATATGGAATTCAAAGACATTGAAGAGTTAGAAATTAAAATTGAACTTGAAAATGAAAAGGATGAAATTAAAAGTATTGAAGATATGCTTTCTGCAATAACGACAAAAGAATTAAAATTATCTTCAAAATTTAAAGTTTCAATGCCAGAATCACCTGATGCATTTACATTGGATTGTGGAAAAATCATTCGATGATTTCACCAGTTTTCCCATCGATAATTCCCGAACTAATAAGGTTAAAAAATAGAGAATAGCTACAATTATCACATATAAGTACAGCGTAGGCACGATTTTTTGTCAAATCAAATTTTTGGGAGTTGAAAGCTATATTTTTGTCAAATACTAGATTAAATTTATTTTTACCACATATGGGGCAAACAATGGGTTCGTTATTTCTTTTTTCGTTAATGTGTTTTAAGAATTTTTCTCCTAGTTTCTCGAAATAAGATTCCATAAAAATCATCCCCTTTATATGATTTTTGCCATTAAGGCATTATTGTCCCCCGATTAAATTTTCAAAAAATAATTTATTCAAAATCCTTAATTTTCTTAGAAATATCGATTAATTCATTACCGATAATTTCTAATTTTTCAGAAAGTTTCAATGATTTCAATTCATCGATTTTTGTAATTTGTTCTTTGACAAAGTCTGGTAGTTCGTTATCCACCGACGGATTATCAGTTAGTCCGAGAAGGTAATCCGTCGATACGTTTAAAGCTTTTGCTATTTTTACTAAAATATCTGTTCTAATACCAATTCTTTTTCCGGATTCAATCTCTGAAAAAGTAGATTGCCCAATTCCAGCAATTTTAGCTAATTCTTTTTGTTCTAATCCTTTTGCAATTCGTATTTCTTTTATTCTTTTTCCTAGCAGCATATTATTTCTCCTTTCATAATAAAAAATTATATCGAATAAACGATAAAAAGTCAAACCGAATCGTAAAAAAGAATTAACCATTTTTTAATTGATTTTATATCTGAAATACGATATAATTATATCGTAAAAACGAAACAAGAAAGGAGGTATCTTTTTTATGAATAAAATAAAGCAATTTAGAATTGAACGAAATCTAACTCAAAAAGAACTTTCAGATTTATTAGGTATAGGTCAATCAACACTAAGCGAAATTGAAAATAATAAATATTTACCGAGAATTGATTTAGCAAAAAAAATAGCAAAAATTCTTAATTGCGAATTAGACGAAATATTCCCAGAGGAATATGAACAATCAAAAATATAAGTTTTTAAGTTTCTATCTTTTTCAGAGAAGAACTCTTCGAATTTAGTATAACAGAACAGAAGTAAAATGATGCAGGTTCTTTGGAAAGTGAATAAAAAGGTTGCACAAGGCAACCTTGAAATATTAAAAGTTTATTTTTTATATTATTTAATTAAGCTTAATATAAAGCTTATTATTGGCCAAGTTATGCCTCCGATAATAGCACTAAGAATAGAAATCTTTAAAGCAAAATTTCTATTTTTATCATTTTGAGTATTGGCTATTATTTCAGTAATTTTATTTTCAAGATTTTTAAATTTTTCTGCAAATAATTTATTTATATATTGAATCTCTTTATCAAGAATTTCTTTTATATGGCTTATTTCATTTTTAATATATGTTTCAACAGGAATTTTTAAAGTTGTTTGATTTTCTTCCTCTATACTATAGTTTGGGGCTCCCCCGTTTGTTGTGTCGTTATAATCATTCGAATACATACTATCACCCTAATTTCTCTACTAACTCAGTAGTTATTTTATCAAATAATTCAAATACACCATTAATCTCAGATTTAAAATCAGTAGTTTTAGAATCTTTATTATCATTTCTAAAAATAATACAATCTATATCTATTACAACACCTTCATCAGGCAAATCGTCTCGTTTGTTATTTTCATTTTGTTTTCCATAATACATCTGAATGTTTTGAGTTAATCTATAGTTAGTTTTGTATTTTTCATTAACATATTTCCATTGTAATTTTGGAAAGTCTAGATTACCTTTAGCACTTTCTATTTCAAAAGGTATTAATTTAGCAATTTTTTCTCTAATATTTTCAGAAGAATAAATTAAAGCGATTCTAGTTCCGAAACTTTTGATATTAACTGGATCGGCATGTTTTATGCTTTCAGAAATAATCTTAAATGATTGATTTTTAAATGTTTCAAAATTATGATTGCTGTCTAATTTACTCATTCTAAACCAAGCTTTAGGAATATGGAAAAGTCCTTCGAATTTTTCATATTTTTTAAAAACAAAACTAATTCCACCATCAATAATTTTAAATGGACCAATAGTATCATTCAAATTTGAAATAATTTCTCCAGATTTATCAATTATTCTAGGATTAAACCAGTTCAATTGAAATACAACATTATCAAAAAACATGCCGTTTTTCTCTAATACTTTAAGATTCATTTTTATTCCCCCTTGGAGGTGATTTTTTTGAAATTAAATGAATTCTTACAACAATATTTTAACACAAAAATTAAAAAAATTGAAGAATTAAATGAGTTTACTCCAGATTTAGTAAAATATATATTCATTGAAGGGTTCAAAGCTGGTTATTCTTTTGATTTTCACATTACTTTGGATTTAAATAAGGAAATTATTGAAGTAAATTCATTAAAAAAAGAATTGCCAATATTGCTAAAAGAGTTTTTTGAAGAATGGAGGTGACACAAATGGAAACTTCTAAAGAAAAAAATAAAGAGAAATTTATGAGATTAGCAAAGATATTTCTTATTTTAGATGAGGAGGATGAGAAAAATGGAAAAATTACACCCACTAGGAGTGTTTCTTTACAAAAACAAGAAAACAAGAGAGTATCTAATTCAAATTGCTAAAAGGAGGGGAGAAAATGGGGAAGATAAGAAAAGTAGCGATTCCAAAAGTCCCGGTTGCTTATCTAATCCAAGAAAACACCAACAGTATTGCCAACAGTGATTTTATATTAATCGATCTTCAAAAATACAATGATCTTGAAGAGAAAGAAAATGAAGCTTTTGAGGTATTGAAAAGTATTTTAGAAAACTCTAAAGAATATAGTAAGTATGAGATTATTGACAGAGTACGGAGAGCTTTAAAAATGTTAAATTTTGTAGACATGAAACAAGATGAAATTATAATAAAAGTTCAACTTAGATCAATTCAAATTAAAAAAGAAAATAGAAAATCGAATGGGTATCTTCAAATTTATGATATCAAAGGTCCATATCAAAAATGGAAGATAAAAGAAGGAATTAAAAAGTATAAAGAAGAACAATCGAGATTAATGAAATTACCCCTAAAAGAAAACGCCCACACCGCGGGAACAGTGTGAGCAGGGGATTAAGGGATTAAAAACAATTCCGTTTATATTATACCACAAAAAAATAAAAAATAATAGGAGGGAGAAAAATGAAAACTGAAAAACTTTTAAACACAAAAGAAATCAGTTACGAAGAATGGAAGAAGTCAAGAATGAAAGGAATTGGTGGATCAGATGCAGCAGCAATTGTTGGATTGAATAGATATAAAAGCCCTTTAAGAGTATATCTTGAAAAGATAGGAGAAGCACCGGAAGTAGAAGATAATGAAAGAATGTATTGGGGTAGAATTCTTGAAAATTTAGTTGCTAAAGAATTTGAAAAACGAACTGGTAAAAAAGTAAGACGTGTGAATGCAATATTACAACATCCGGAATATGATTTTATGATTGCAAATATTGACAGAAGAGTAGTTGGAGAGAATGCGATTTTAGAATGTAAAACAACTTCCCAATGGAATGAAAAAGAATGGAAAGATGATGAAGTTCCCCAAGAGTATATAATTCAAGTTCAGCATTATATGGCTGTTACTGGTACAGAAAAAGCATATATAGCAGTATTAATAGGTGGTAATAAGTTTCTATATAAAGAAATTGAAAGAGACGAGGAATTAATAGATTTACTTATCGAGAAAGAAAAAGAATTTTGGAAAATGGTTGAAGATAGAACGCCACCAGTTTTGGATGGGAGTAAAGATGCTGAAGAAATTCTTAAATATATGTATCCGAATGCAATTGAAGGAACAGAAGTAGTATTGCCAGATGAAAATGTTGAATTCATTGAAAGAAGAAAAGAACTTGACAAACAAAAGAAAGAATTAGAAAGCAATATTAAAGCAATCGATAACAGGCTTAAACAATTAATTGGAGAGAATGAAAAAGCAAAATGTGGAACATATATTTTATCTTATAAAAATATAAAATCAAGCAGATTTGATACAAAGAAATTTAAAAAAGAACATGATGATCTTTATAAAAAATATATAAAAGAAACTTTTTATAGAAAATTCGAAATTAAGGAGGTTAAATAATATGGCAAATACAAAACAAATTAAAGATAAATTAAAAAATGGAAATAATAAAGCAATTTCCCCTATACAAAAAAATTATGTATCAATAGAAGATTATTTAAGAAAGCATTCAAAAGAACTTCAACAAGCTTTACCAAAACATATGGATTCAGAAAGATTAGCCCGAGTTGCTTTAACTACAATGAGACAAAATCCTAAGCTTTTACAATGTTCCTTACCTTCATTAGTTGGTGCTATTCTTCAGGCGGCACAATTAGGATTAGAGCCAAATGTTCTAGGACATGCTTATTTTATTCCTTATTATTCTTCAAAGACAAGATCATATGAAGTGCAATTTCAAATTGGATATAAAGGACTGCTTGAATTAGTAAGAAGAACAGGAGAAATTGAAACGATACAAGCACATGAGGTTTGCGAAAATGATGAGTTTGAATATGAGTATGGAATAAATTTAACTTTAAAACACAAGCCAGCATTGAAAAACAGAGGAGAAGCTTATGCATATTATGCTGTAGCAAAGTATAAGACAGGCGAATATGATTTTCTGGTTATGGGAAAGGAAGATATTGAAAAAATAAGAAAAAGAAGCAAATCTCCAAATAATGGACCATGGGTTACGGATTATGATGCGATGGCTAAAAAAACAGTAATTAAGCAATTATGTAAATATTTACCATTAAGTATCGAAATACAAAAAGCCATAACTGCTGATGAAACAACAAAAAGAGAAATAGCAGAAGATATAGCTTTAGAAATTCCAGATGAAACTGATTGGGAAACTCCAGTTCTTGTTGAAGATATTGGAACTGAAAATAACGAAGCAACTGAAAATAACGAAACTGAATTGGATAATAAAAAAGTATTAAAGGTTTTTGAAGAATAGCTAGGAGATTTCTCCTAGCCATTACACAGCTTTTTTATCATAGAAATAATGTAGTCTTCTTCCCCAATTTGTTTTAAATAAGAAATATTATCTGAAAGACTGAAATGTTTTAAAACAGGAGTGTTTAAATATAATTCTTCCAAATAATTTTGACATTCATTAACAATATTTCCTTTTTTCTCAACATTGGCTTTTTGAAAATAATAATCTGTCAGAAAAGAAATAAACACTCTTTTTTCAATTACCATAATATCTTCTCCTTTCAGTGTATTAAGTTGGTGGGATAAAATGTTGGGAGTGCAGGATGTATTAATTAGGAGTAGAACGTCTATGACCACGTACTTTTTCAATTTTACCATTTTTTTTACGGGTATAAGATTTAACTGGAACTATCTTTTTCCCTTTATTTGTTTTGGCCATTATATCACCTCCTTTCATTGAAAATTAAATAAATTTTAGAATTATATCTGCACTCCCAATTTTATTATACCACTACATATAGTAGTATTGTGTAAAAAAACATACCATATATCGTTAATAAATTGTAAATATTATGAGGTGAATGTTATGTTTTCTGAAAACATAAAAAAATTAAGGGAATCAGAAGGATTGACGCAAAAAGATTTAGCAAAAAAAATTGGAGTAACTTATCAAACTATTGGGCATTGGGAAACAGGAAGAAGAAAACCAACATTTGATAAACTGATTAAACTTGCAAAAATTTTAGAAATTTCTGTAGATGAGTTGATTAAATAAAAAAAATGAAAGGAGTGAGATAATGACCAAAGATAATTTTGAAAAAATAATAAATAGATTTATGGCAACGAGAAGAAAATTAAATTTGGAAATAGAAACTCTTGTCGTATTTTCTTATGTTGAATATAACATTTATGAAACATGGCTAAAAACTGGAAAATTAGAATGTGTAATATCTTCAACTTCTTTGCGCGAAATAGTTAGGAATAAGGAAAAGCTTGAATTAATCAAAAGGACTCTAAGAGAAAAAGGTTTTATTGATTATATTGAGACTTCAAATTATTCAACTTTTTATGAATTTGGTCCTGTATTTAAAGATTTAATTGATTAAAAACAAAGCTCTTTGACAAGTTAATAAATGTCGTAGCAATAAACGAATAAGATTTTTTTCGAAGAGGTGATTTATATGGATATATTCAGGCTCCTCGAGCGTCTTGAGATTGAAGAGGAGAAGCGTCCATTGCCCGCTACTGCTTATAAACTTTATGTAATGTTAGTCATAAAGGCAAATAAGCTGTATTGGGATGGTCCTCTCTACTTCAGCCATAGACGTTTGGCGGCTATCGTCGGAGTGTCGAGGAACGCTCTCTCGAGTGCTGTTCAAGAGCTTGTAAATAGAAATTTAATTACATATAAAAAAGGTAAAAAAGATCATTCGGTTTCTAAATTTTGGTTTCCAGATTTATCTAATAAAAAAAATATAACTGGTTCAAAAAATGAACCTGATAATAAACCAGTTATTGAACCAGATGCCGAACCAGTTAGTGAGCCAGTTGTTGAACCAGATCGTGAGCCTATATATAAAACAAAACATAAACATAAACAAAACAATAAATATATAGTCCCTCAACAAGTTGAAGGACCACCGCCAACACCGTATCAAAAATTGGTTGAATTGTATCATACGTACTGTCCTTCTTTACCGAAAGTAAGGATTCTAACAGAAACAAGAAAAAAATATCTTAATGCTCGTTGGAAAGAACATCCAGATTTAAAATTCTGGGAAGAGTATTTTAAAAGCGTAGAAAAAAGTGATTTTTTAACAGGTCGTGTTGATTATGGTAGAAGAACTCCATTTCTTGCGGATTTTGAATGGTTGATACGACCAAATAATTTTGCAAAAGTAATTGAAGGAAAATATAAAAACTATGATGAAAAGGAAGAAAAAGAAGAAGATTACTACATAACTTTTCCAAAGGAGTGAAAGTAATGATTGATATAAACAAAATTTTTGATGATCTTATAGAACTTTTTTTAAAATATTCAAACAGTTATGGCAGAAAAGCAGAAGGTTTAAAGAAGAAAATATTAGTTAAATATAAGACTTTCAGAAGTTTGTTTTTAAAAGTAAAATGGTGCGATGATGATTTACTTGCGTTTATGGACAATAAAATTTGGGAGTGGAAAAATGAGAGTTGAAGATTTAGAGCGATGGATAATAGGGCATATGTTCCTTGATGATTCTGTTGATGTATCTACGATAAACAAAAAAGACTTTTCAAATCAAAATTTAGGATTGATTTTCGAATATCTTAAAAATAAACTTGAAAACAATGAGCCAATCGACATTTTTTCAGCATCTCATGATTTAAAAATAAAGCCTGAGAGTTTAGATGAACTTATAGACAGTATTCCATCAATATTTAATTTTGAGAGTGCAGCAAAAAAACTTAAAGAAGAGAGTATAAAAAGGCAATTGAAAGATTTAACAAAGCAAATTAATGAAAATCTGGAAAATAATAATATTTATGAGGTTTTGAACTATGTTGAACAAAAAATATTGGGTATTGATATAATCACCGAAAGACCTTTTAAAACCTTTAATGAGAGTATTTCAACTTTTTGGGATGAATTGGAACAAGTAAGAGAATTGACATTGCAGGGAAAAATAAATGGTATTCCTTCAGGAATAACGGATCTAGATAAATTTATAGGCGGATTTAAACCGGAGCAATTAGTTATAATCGCAGGTCGTCCTTCTATGGGAAAAACTACATTTGCTCTTAATATTGCAACCAATATGGCAAAAAACGAAAATCCTTCTGCGTTCTTTTCTTTAGAGATGGGGCAAAAGAATTTAAGAGATAAAATAATAGCTTCATTTACACACATAGATTATCAGAAAATTGAAAATAAATTTTTAAATCAAAAGGAACAACAAATAATCCAAGGAGTTTTAAAAGAACATGGAAATACGCCAATTCTTCTTGGAGATACAACACATCTAACGATAGAAAGTGTAAAATCATTGGCTAGAAAATTAAAACGAGAATATAAAATAAAAGCGCTATTTTTAGATTATCTACAGCTTATGGCCAAAACAACTGAACTTGTCAAAGAATTGGGGATGATCACACGACAGTTAAAACTTCTTGCTGTTGAACTTAAAATTCCAATTTTTCTTTTATCTCAACTGTCCCGTCAAGTAGAACATAGAGAAAATAAACGTCCATTAATGGCGGATTTAAGGGATTCAGGAGCAATCGAACAAGATGCGGATATAATTCTCTTTCTATATCGTCCAGCATATTACCAGCGATATAAAAAAGGTAATTATGAAGAAGAACCAGATAAAGCTGAAAAGATGGAGGTTATAGTTGGTAAAAATCGAAATGGAAGAACTGGGATAATCGAATTAGGTTTTTTTGGGAAATATTCTCATTTCTTTGATCTTGCATTGGTGAGGTGAAAAACATGGCATATTCATTTAATAGAGTTATTTTAGTGGGAAGGCTTACGCGTGATCCTGAGATTAGAATGACAACAACAGGTGAAAAAATCGCTAATTTTGATATTGCTGTAGATAGAGGTTATGGGGATAACAAGACTGTTGATTTTATAAAAATTGTTGCATTTAATAAAAGAGCTGAATTTGCTGAGAATTACTTGAAAAAAGGATTATTGATTCTTATTGAAGGTTCTTTGAGAATAAATAAATGGAAAGATAACAATGGAAATAACAGAGAAAGAGCTGAAATATGGGCTAATACATTGCAATTCATGGAATCAAAGAAACAACAAAACGAAAATGTTGAGATAGTTGAACCTGAAGAACCTTTTGGAAATATAGATGAAAAGGTTGATATAAGCAATGATGAATTCCCGCAGTTTTTCCCGCTGGAAGATAATAATAATTTATAATTAGGAGGAAATTAAAATGATTATTGATACTGGTAATAATGTTTTTTCAGTGGAAATTGCAAAAGATGATATTTTATTTACTTTAAATGGTAATTATTCTTATTTGGGAAAAAACGATAAAAAAGGTTTGTTTGTAAAAATAGATGAAATAAGAAAAATTTTTAATGATCCAGAAGCAGTGATTTTTCAAAATTTGTTTAAAACGGAATCTTTTAATACTGATAAGTTATTAAGAAACTTGAAAGCAGATTATAAAAATGTATTTTTCAGAATTACTTTAATAAAAAGGATTGCATCTTTTTATGTTTGCTCTACTACTCTTGATTTTAAACTATTAGAATCAGAATTTATTGACAGTTACACGCTTGATAAGGAAGTTGCAAATTCTATTGAAATTAGGATTAAACCAGATAAATTTACAAGAAAAGAGTTATTAACAAAAAATACTATGAAAGTGAAAGACAATTTGTTGTTTGTTTATAATGAAGATGAAAAATTGCTAATTGATGGTGTGGAACAAACGGTAAAACATGTTGATGAAAATATCTTTATATACTATTTTTAAGGAGTGGATAATATGATTAAGTATTTAGTAATTTTATTTGATGGGGAAAAACACGAAATAGAAGCAAAAGAAATTAATAAAATTACTTTTGGTGAACTTTATGACGAAAAAGGCAGAGCATTGCACGATTATGGTATTTATAAAGGGAAAGAAATTCCTTTTGTAAGTTATGAAACTATAGCACCAATTCCTATGAGTTTGAAGAAGTATAAATTCAAATTTTTAACCGGAACGGAAATTACAGGCGATATATTACTGATTTTTTCTAATTTGGTTTGGCTTTTTGCTTATTTTGATTATATCGCCGATGAAATGATTATTTTACCCATAAAAGAAATAAAAGAAATTGATTAAATTAATACACAAAAAAATTAGGAGGGAGATAATGATTAGATTTTATTACGAAAATAATGCTGTTAAGCCATATAAGAAACATTGGAGTGATGGAGGTTATGATATTCGTTCGAAAATAGATGTAGAAGTGAAACCGATGGAAAAAGTCGTAATACCTACAGGATTAACAATGGAAATTCCATATAAACACGTAGGAATTATCAAAGAACGCTCTTCTTTTGCATTAAAGGGCATAGTTGTTATTGGTGGTGTAATTGATTCAGAATATCGGGGAGAAGTTAAAGTAATAATGCTTAATTTAGGCGAAGAATCATTGCAAATAAAAGCTGGAGATAGAATTGCACAAATTTTAGTTGTTCCTATTGCTTTGACTGCAGAATTATTACTTGGTAAAGCTGAAGTGGATACCAAAAGAGGTGCAAAAGGATTCGGATCTACGGGGGTGAGATGATGGGAAGTGTTAGATCAGACGGAGCTTCTCAATATTTATCAAGCGCATTTGAAAGATTTGGACCACAATTATATGAAACAATGCCATCTAGATTAGATATGCAGTATGAACAAATTTTGATCTCTTTAATGGATAGATTCACAAGAATTATATTAAAGAAAATAGGTGATGAATATGTTTTACATATTTATAGAGGGAATAAAATTCAACATGAAGTGAGAAATGAAAGTTTTGATAGATTGATGTTCGATGCTGCAAGATATATGGGGGTGTGAAAAATGTTTGGATTTTTACTTACTTTTATTGTGGGAGTTTTTGCTGGTTTTTTAATATTATCGTTACTTACAATTTCAGCAAGAAACGAACTTGAAGATGATATTTTGAGATTGAATTTTAAGTTATCTGAACAATTTTCTTTGAATGAAAAATTGAAGAAGAGAGTAAAAGAATTATCAAATGAAAATGCTAAATTATTCGCAGAAAATATGAAACTAAGAAGGGATAAACTTGAAGCTAAAAATTGAATTGGATTGCATTCCACCATCAACAAATCATGCATATAAAAAAAGAGGAAATGGATATGGGATGTATATGACAAGAACAGCGAAAGAATTCAAAGAATATGCAGCTTATAAAGCTTTAAAGATTGTAAGAAAGTATAAAGTTAATCCATTTCCAAATGACAAGAAATTTTATAAATTACATTTTGAATTTCATTTTAAAAATCGCAGGCATCCAGATCCAAATAATTTACTGAAAATATTAATTGATAGTCTTGAAGGTATCGTGTTTGAGAATGATCGAAATATAGATGTTTCTACAACATCTAAAATAACAGGTAAAGAAAAAACAATAATTTTTTGGGAACGATAGGAGGGGAATTATGAAAAAATATAGTTTTTTTAATTCACGACATTTAAAACAAATTTATGTTGAAGATTTAAAAGATGGGATTGGATTATTAACGGTATTAAATTCTAAAAATCCAATCCTCACGGATGAAAATAATAATTTAATACAACTTTCAAATATCCACGATGTAATTATACATGTAGAATTTAAGGCTGATACAAAAATTTTGAAGGAAGGTAATAAGAAACCTGCGATAATATAGTCAAAGGTGTGTGATAATTTTATGAATTCTATAGTTGATATTCTTAAAGAAGTGCAAATTACAGAAGAAGACATAATTTTAATATTGCAAAGGTATAAACCTGCATTGCAAAAAATTATGGGGAAGCAAGTTAATCTTGATTTTTATGACGATGAAATACATGTGCAAGAAAAATTTAAAAGTGATGAATTTGGAAAAATTAAAAGTTTTGGTGCTTTAAAAATAAAAGATTTTAACGCAATGATAAAGGATGGGATTCCTAAAGAATTTGTAGATGCATTAGTAATAGTCAAAATTGTAGAAGAGTGGTTAGAACTACTTACAATGCATGAAAAAGAAGTGATTTTTTGGAGGTATATTAATCATGATTTTGAAAAAGAAAAAAATAGATACAAAACACTTTCATATGAAAAAATAGCTGTAAAACTAAATTTATCTAAAGTTGGTGTTTATAAAATTGTTAAGAATTCATTAAGAAAAATAAAAAGACACAACAATATATAGTATTTTCTTGATTTTGGTTAACGAAATATGGTATAATTTGTTATGATGGGATACTATACTTACAGGGAGCTGAAAGGCTCCTTTTTTATTTCTTAGAAAATTTATAGTTGCCCTACTTGACAAAATAAATATATAGTTGTATAATTTAAATATAAAAAATATTAAAAAAAAGCCCCGAAAGTCTCGATCCTCGATTGAGGCAGCAGGATTAGGTCCTGTCAAACTTCGGGGTTTTTTTAATAGAAAGGTGATATTTTGTTTGTATTTACTGATGAGGCTGGAGATGATGGCTTAAAAAGTCAAGATAAATTTAAAATTGTAGTTTTTAGCCATTTTTTTAGTAAAGATGATATAAATTATACTTTAGAAAGTTTTAAGGTGCTTTCTTTAAATTATTTTGGGAATTCACTAAGAAGTTGGAAAAAACAAAGAGGGAAAATTAAAAAAAATCCAATCCTTATAAAGAAATTTATTAATGATTTTTATAAAAAAACAGAAAAAAAGTTTTTTCTTTCAATAGGTATAATCGAAAAAGATAAAAAATATTATGTACATACAGAAGATATAAAAAACGAAACAGTTGAAATTTATTCAAATTTGTTTAAACGCGGAATTCCTTTTTATAAAAGGTTTTATTATAAACTTGGTGGTTATAAAAAAAATGGTAAACCCAAAATACATTGGTATATAGATAAAAATGAAGATGAACTTTTCATAATTCCATTAAAAGAGAAAATAAAAGAATATTCTGAAATTAATAATGTAGAATTAAATGGTCCGAAATTTTTATCAAAACCGAAGTATCTTAATGGGGAAAATAAAGTTTTTTCTCAAGTTATAGAAATGACAGATAATTTCAGTGGTATTATATTAAGATCATTTAGAGAAAAAACTCTCGAATACGAAGACTTGACAAGATTGATTTTAACAAGAGCAAAAGGATTTCGAATTTCATTTAATAATAATGATTTTTGGAAATGGGATAATGTTATGATATCACCAATGAATTATAAATCTAAATATAAGTATTTGATAGGGAATGATTATTATACTAATTTTGATAAACTCGATGGCGAACAATTTTAGAAGATATCAAGGAGCCTTAATCGGCTCCTTTTTTTTATTATTTCGACAAACATCGACAATTTTCGACAGACTTCGGCACTGTAACAATTACGACAGGATATGGTGTTAATGGTAGCATTCCACACTTGGGATGTGGAGGTGCAGGTTCGAATCCTGCTATCCTGACCATTATCCCTCCTTGAAATAAATACCGGCACAATCCGGCATTTTACCGGCATTCCTGCTTTAAAGAGACGGTGCTATTTAAATGTGCTGATCTCTTTAAGGTGTTAGTGAGTGCCGGATTTTTTATACTAATCAGAATTATACTAATTTAAATTATTATATTGATTGTTTTTATTTTAAATGAGGAGATGAGAGAGGTGAGGTGAATGAAAAGAAAAGAGTTGAGAAAAGTTAATAAAAAAGGGATTTCCAAAAGACAACAGAGAGCAATTGAAATGTTACTAGATATAGAAAAAGATTATACAAAAAAAGAAATTGCTGCTAAACTAGGCATAAGTGAGACAGCATTATACAAATGGTTCAAAAAAGAAGAGTTTGTGGAAGAACTTAATAAACAGTCAGAAGAATTTTTCAAACGAAGCAAGAATATTGTAAATAAAGCTTTATTAAAAAAGATCATGAAAGGTGACGTTTCTGCAATGAGATTGTATTATGAAAAAGAAAATGAATTTGTTCAGAAACATCAATTCTCTGGAAACTTTGAACTTGTAATTGATGGGAATGAGATAAATGATTCTGAGAATTAAACATCCTGAAAAGATATTTAATGATGTATATTTTAAAAATTTGAAAAATAATTTTGGAACACAGATTTATTTTGGTGGGGCATCTTCTGGGAAATCTTTTTTTATTTTAGGGCAGAGGACAATATTAGATGTTTTAACTTCTAATAGAAATTTCCTTATTGTTAGAAATGTTGCGAGAACAAATAGACATTCTACTTTTAATGAAGTTCTTAAAGGAATAGCAAATTTTAATCTAAAAGATTATTTCAAGATAAATAAATCTGAGATGACAATTACAGCATTTAATGGTAATCAAATATTATTTGCAGGACTTGATGATGTTGAAAAACTGAAGTCAATTACACCAGCTAAAGGAGTAATTACAGACATAATAATTGAAGAAGCCACTGAGATAAGATACGATGCGTTTAAACAATTAACTAAGAGGTTAAGGGGTAAAAGTGATGTAAAAAAAAGAATTACTTTGATGTTTAATCCTATATATCAAGCTCATTGGATTTACAAAGAATTTTTTCAGGGATGGGTTGATGACAAAGAAGAATTTATTAGCAAAGAAAAAGATTTGTATATATTAAAAACAACGTATAGAAATAATAAATTTTTGACTATTGATGATATTGAAAGAATTGAGAGTGAAACTGATCCATATTATAGAAATGTTTATATTGAAGGAAATTGGGGAATTTTAGGTAATGTTATTTTCAGGAATTGGAAAGTGGAAGATACTTCTAAATATAATTTTGATAGGTATATTAATGGTCTTGACTTTGGATTTGCAAATGATCCAGCTGCATTTATAAGAATGAGTTTTGATAGGAAAAGAAATAGACTGTTCATTTTAGATGAAATATATGCGACTGGATTGGATAATGAAGAATTAGCTAAATTAATCAAAGAAAAAATTGGTAGTGAATTAATTACTTGTGATAGTGCGGAGCCAAAATCTATACAAGAATTGCGTAAATACGGTGTAAATGCACGTGGCGCAAAAAAAGGAAAAGGAAGTTTAGAAACAGGATATAAATTTTTACAAAAATTGGAAATAATAATAGATCCAAAATGTCAAAATACTATAAATGAGTTTACTGTACATAAGTGGAAAGAAAATAAGAATGGAGAAGCATTACCTATTCCGGAGGATAAAGATAATCATGCTATTGATGCTATTAGATATGGTATTGAAGATGAAATTATAGAAAATACATATATGGAAGAAGAAATGGAGTGGTGAAAATGAGATTTCATGATAAAATAGATTTTAAATTATTAGACTCAATGTTTAAAGATGAATTTGAATATGGACAAGAAGATGTGGATTTTTTATATAATTTCATTCCAAAATTTATTATTATGTCAATTGCTCTTACAATGCAGAAAAAAATTTCTCTTGTTGGTGATGGTAGTGAAAAAAATAAGGTAGATCAGATTTGGAATATATGGGAAAATAACAACATGCAAACTTTAAAATATGAAATTGCAAAACATTTTTTCTTATATAATCAGGTAAATTTGGAAGCAGTTCTTGAAGATACAGCAGATAAAGTTTTAGGGACAAAAATAATACTCCATCATCCAAATTCAGTTTCAATTGAAAAAGTTGCTAATGAAATAATTAAAGTTGAAATCCAAAGCGAAGTTTTCATTGAAGGTAAAAAAATACAAACGAAGAAGATTCTTACTGAAGAAGAAATAATAATTAAAATAGGAGATAAAGAAGAGAGAAAACCAAATTTATATGACGGGATCCCTTTTGTAAGAATTGATAATGAGAATTATAGAATAATTGGATTAATTAGATTACAGGATAGATTAAATTTATATGAGTCATATCTTGATGTTCTTTTTGATTTACATGCGGATCCAATTCTTTATGATGATTTAGGCGAATCTTTTATGGCAAAACAACAGGCAAACAAAGAAACAAAAATAATTATTAGCAAAGATAAAAGAAAAATAAGAAAGTTTTTACATTATCCAAGAGATTCTAAAGGTTTGAACATCCTTGAATCCAATGGAGCAATGGCTGAAAGAATACAAGTACAACAGGATAAAATTAATAAAACAATCGAAAAACTTTTTCCAGAGATAGTTTTAATGGAAATTTTAAAAGCTGGAGGGCAGATTACCGGTCCCGGGTTGGAAAAGAAACTAATAGAAATAAGTTCGCATATTAATTTAGCTCGAGGAGCTTTAAAAAACGGATTAGAAGAATTAAATGAATTAATAAGTTGGTTGATATTTGATCAAAAAATAAAAACGCAAATAGAATTTGAACCAATAACTCCACGTGATTTTGATGATGTAATAAATGAGGTTATTAAAGCTTCTGGAGTTTTAAGTAAAAAGTGGCAATTAGAAAAATTAGAAAAAGAAGGAATAATTGATAATGCTGAAAAAGAAATGAAAAATTTAGAAAAAGAAAATCAAGCTAATCCATTAGGATGGTGAAACAAGCCCTGAAAAGGGCTTGTTTTTTTATCCAAAGAGTATATAACCTAAAAGAGGAGGAGATAAAAAGAGTTTAAGTTACAAAAAAGTTAAAAATCTAAACGAAATAATTTCGTTTAGGTTGGAAACAGACGATACAAGAAAAATTAACAAATCATTTACAAAAGACACGTAGGAGAACAAACGACAAAAAACGCTAAAAACTGGGAAGAGAGAGTTGATTATATGATCAAAGTTGTTAATCAAACACCGATAGATGCCAAAATAAAGAAAAAAACATTATTATTATTGAAAGATTTGAAATCAAGAAAACAACTTTTACTGTTTCCAGATATGATGTTAAAAGAAATATTGGTGCCTTTAAAGGAAGAAGGAATAGAAATTGAAAAATATGAGTTGGCAAATGGATGATTAAATTAGCCCCGTTTGGGGCTTTTTTAGTAGGAGGATTAAAATGACAAAGGAAGAATTTGAATCTAAAATGTTGGAATTACGAAAAAATTATTTAAATACAGCAATAAATGATCTTGAAAATAAATATAGAACAGAATATATAAAATCATTCAAAGAACTTTATTATGATTTAAATAACAGAATAAAAAAATATAAAGATGATATGGGAAATATTAGGGCAATTTATTTAAATCAAATAAAAGAAGATTTAAAGAAAGAAATTAATAAGTTTTATAAAAGATATAAGGCTACGACATTAAATCTTTTAGAAGAATCAAGTTTTAGAGCATTCAAAGATACAAAAGAAATTTATTTTAAAACTGGAATGGAACAATTAGCTGAACATATAAAGTGGAACAAAAATATCATGGATTATTTGATTTTTTACAAAGCCCAAGATGGATTAACTATATCTGAAAGGTTATGGGGTCATTCAAAAAGAATAAGAGATAAAATATTTGATTCGTTGAAAAAGAATATTCTTGCGGGTGAATCTGTTTGGGATACAATGATGGAATTGCAAGAAATAAAATCTCCTAAAATAAAAATTCCAGAGTATTTAAAAAAAGAATTTGAGAAAATGTCTTATGAAAAAATAGAAGAAGTGATTAATTTATATACAGTAAAGAAAACAAATTATTTAACGAGAAGATTGGTAGAAGCAGAAATAGAGAGAGCATATAGAACAACAACATTAAAACTTGTTGAAAACAAAGAGTGGATTAAAGGAATGAAATGGAGTCTTTCATGGAAACATAAATATGGTGAATATCACTGCAATTGTGAAAAAAATGCAACACAAAATTCTTTTGGGCTTGGAAGAGGAGTATATCCAATAAAATATTATCCACCGGCTCCTGATCATCCACATTGTAATTGTTTCGATACGGAAGTTTTTGATGAAAAAGTTTTGGAAGATTATGGTATAATTGATAAAAGAGATAAAAAAAAGGACGATAATATGAGTGATAGGATTCTATTTGACAAAATGACAGATAAGCAACGAAATGAATTTTTATTAGAAAAAATTAAAGAAAAGAAAAGTCTAACTCAAGAAGAAGGAGATGCTTTAGAAAAATATTTGGATAAAGTAGATTGGGATAAAAGTTTTAAAAAGGTAGTAGATATTGAAAATCCAGAATATAAAATAGGTGAGAAAGTTGATTTACTCACTTATCATTATGTGAAACGTAGATATAAAGATAAATATAATTTTAAAAGTAAAGCAAGCTATAATGAAATGGTTAAAGATACGTTGAAATTTGGAAATATATATGGTATAATTAATGCAGAGCAATTTAAAGAAAGTCATGTTGCGGTACTTAATATAGTAAAAGTGTATTCTGAGAAGGAAATATCTAAATACATAGAAAATATGCCAAATTCAAAGAATTTTATTGTAATCGTAAATGTTTTGTTTGGGAATATAAAATCAGCATTTCCTAGAGAGGATAAATCTTTAAAAAAGAAATTAAAAAAGTGGGTGTTATTATGGAAAAGAAAATAGATGCTTTGATATACGCTTATAGGTATAATTCGGCAATAACTGATTATGAAGATGATCCATATTATGCTGAAGATGCAGCCCATTTTCGTAAAATGGCAATAAAAAAACTAAAAAAAATAGATGATCCTCGTATAAGAAAGGAAGTTAAAAAAATAATCAAAGAAACAGATCATATTTTAAAAAAAGAACAGAAAAATATAATTCGGATATTATCAGGTCTTTCTGATATGGATAAAAAAGAACTAAAATATTTAGAGAGAATATAATAAAAGCCGCTCAAATGAGCGGTTTTTTTTATTAATAGTATAAAATCATTCGGAGCCTTAGAGGCTCCTTTTTTTATTACAAAAATATTTTTGGAGGTGAAATAGTGAAAGGAAAAGAAAAATTATTTAATTTTAACTTGCAACTATTTGCAGATGGTGAGGGAGGTGAAAATGGAACAGAATCTCAAGATAATTCCACGGATGAAAAAGCTCCAAATAATGAACCAGCAAAAGATACAGAAAAAAATACAGAAATTGAATCATTGAAAACACAGATTTCAGAATTATCTAAGATTATTGAAGAATTAAAATCAAACAAGAAGACTGAACCTGAACCAAATAAAAACAAAGAAGATAAAGAAACTGATCCAATGAGTGAAATTGAAAAATTAAAAGCAGAGTTGGCCAAGAAAGATTTGATTTATCAAACAGAAAAGCTTTTAGTAAAAGAAGGATTTGCGGAATATTCGGAAAGTTTAATGCCAATAGTAATGAAAGATGATGTAAAAACTACAGAAAAGAACATAAAGACACTCAAAACTGTAATTGAAAAATTGACTCAGGCTAAAATAGAAGATTTAAAAAAAGGTAGGAGTTTGAAAGGAACAGGAAGTGATAATTTGGAACATTTGGAAAGTGAAATAGAAAATATTTTAAGTGTTGATAAGACAGGAATACCTAAAATAGAAGATTTTTGGAGATAAGAAAGGAGAGTGATTTAAATGCTTAATCAAAAAGATTATGCTGGCAGTGTAGCATTTTTAGTAAGTGATCATTATGTGATGTTAGGATGTGTAATTGATTCATCAACAGTAACGGCAGATTCCGATGGAGATAAAATCTTAAAAGCTGGAACAATTTTAGGAAAAATAACAGCAAGTGGAAAATTTGGACCGTATGATTCAACAGCAACAGATGGAAGACAAACTGCAGTAGGCATTTTAGCTCATGATGTGGATGTAACTAAAGAAGATGCAATGGTCAATTATTTAATTCATGGTGTCGTACAAGAATCAAAACTTACAGGTATTGATGCTACGGCAAAAACACAGTTATCCCATATTATTTTTATATAAGGAGCGTGATATAGAATGAAAACTATTTCAAATCTTTTGGAATCAAAAACATTTTTAAATTACATGTTGAATAGACCAAACAGAAAATTTTTAGGTGATGTCATTTTTCCAAGAAAAAAGATTGATTCACTATCTTTTGAATGGGTTAAAGGGGCAAATAATCTTCCAGTAATGGCTAAAGTTCAACCATTTGGTGCTGAAGCAGCTATTATGGGAAGAGATGGAATATCAACAGTTTCAGGGAAAATTCCAGTTATAAAAATTAAAAGAAGTTTAGACGAAGAAGAATATATTAAATTAAAATCTTTCCAAAAAAGAGGGTATGATATTCCAGAAAGTGTAATAAGAAAGATTTTTGATGACGTAACAGCTGTATTTGATAGTGTTGAAAATAAAATTGAATATTTAAGAATGCAAGCACTTTGTAAAGGAAAATTGGATTTTGCGAATGATGGATTAGTTTATACAGTAGATTATTTAATGCCGACAGAAAATATGCCAACAGTTGCAACTCTTTGGAGCGACACAACAAATTCAGATCCAGAAAATGATATTTACACATGGGTATCAATGGTTATCGAAAAAGGAGGAGCTCAGCCAACAAAAGCAGTAACATCTTTGAAGGTCGTAAATTATTTGTTAAGGAATGTAAATTTAAGAAAAGCAATATTTGGTGTGAATTCAGACAGATTACTCGATTTAAGAACATTGAATTCTTACTTTACTTCAAAAGGATTACCAGCCATAACACATTATGATCTTCAGGCAAGACAATTAGATGGAACACAAGTAAGATTTTTTGATGAGAATAAATTTGTATTACTTCCAGGTAATGGATTAGCAGGAGATACTCTTGTTGGACCAACAGCTGAAGCATTAGCAGAAGATGCAGGTAAAAAAATGAAACAATTAAAAGGAATTACAGTAGTACAATGGGAAACAACAGAACCAGTTTCATTATGGACAAAAGCAGCAGCAGCCCAAATTCCTTCTATGCCATATGCTGATTATACAGTAAGTGCTACAGTTATTTAATACAATCCGCTCTAACGGGCGGATTTTTTATTTATTCCAAAATTAAAGATTGGAGGTTGGATATATGAAATATAAGGTATTAGTGCCGTTAACTTTAGAAGGAAAAGTTTTTAAAAAAGGAGAAATTGTGGAATTAGCTAAAAAACATACAGTTAGCGATTTAATTAAAAGAAAAGTTATAGAGGTTGTAAAGATTTCAAAGAAAGAAGCTGATAATAATGACAAACTTGGAGAGAATCAGAATTGAACTAAGAGATTTAAATGGAAAAGTTTTTGCAGATTCAGAATTAGAAGCTTGGCTTGGTGATCATGGATTAAATAAAGACGATCTATATCTTGCAGAAAACAAATCTTATTTAATGCTTGCTGTTAGAGATGCTTTGAGACAATTACTTAGAGATTGGGATTCTGCAAAAACAACAATAAAAGGAGATTATCAAGAAGGATATTCGAAATCTGCATTGGCAAGTGAAATTGAGAGAATTACAAGAGAATATGAATGGGATTTGATTATTGGAGAGATGGGTTATGAAGATTGAAATTGTAGGAGATAAGAAGTTAAATAAAAAATTAAAACAATTAGGGAAAAATTTAGGGCCTTCTGGAAGAAGGAAGGCCTTTGGTATTGCAACATCTTTATTGGCTAATTATTTAAAACTTTTATATGATAAAGAATTAAATTCATCTAAAATAAAAAATAAAGTTTTTACAGAAATTTCTTCTGAGCATGGAAAGGTTTATACTGATCAAATACATGCAATATTTTTAGAGTATGGAACTAAAGCTCATGATATTTTTCCAAAAAGGAAAAAAGCTTTGAGTTGGTATATAGGACCAAAACCAAAACCACAAGGATATATGGGAGATAAAAAATATTGGGCAGTGGCTAAACATGTAAGACATCCAGGAACAAAAGGGAAGTATTTCTTTGCGAGAACATTGAAAGATAATAAAGAAAAGATTCTGATAATCTTTAAAAAAGGAATGATGGAAGATGTATAACGATTTATTAAATTCAATAAAATTAAGCTTAGAAAGCATGGCATATAATAACAAAAATATTTTTCAAAAAGTAGGGATAGGAGCTTTAAAAGCAGATGATTATTTATCTTCGGCTTCAATTTTTTTAGATTCATCAAACCACCAACAAATGACTTCATTTAGATATGAAATTAATGTAAATGTTGATATAGTATGTGTATTTTCAATGAGTAGAGGAGAAAATCCAGAATTATTTTTTCAAGAAAAATATGATATTATAGAAGTTTTAGAAAAGTATTTTAAAGAGAATTATCAGTTGATGAATACAGAATTTTCTTCTGATGAAGAACATCTTTTTGTTATGTTCAGAATAAAAACAAGCGAGGTGAGATAAATGGCATATACAGGTGCAAAATCAAGTGTATTACTTGGAATAGAAAGTAGCTTCGCAACCGAAGCAACAGTGAAATATAAGTTACCCTTTAAAAGCGAAAGTTTAAATCACAAAATAGAAACTGCAAAATCTGAGGCATTACTTGGAATAAGAGGAACAAAATCATTAGTTCCGACGAAAGAAGGAGCAGAAGGTTCTTTGGAATTAGAAGCATACCCAACAGCAAGTGGATTGGCATTTTATCTTGCATTAGGTAAATCAGTGTTAATGGACCCTGATTCCACACCTTCAAGTGGAGATGAATACACAAAAATAACTCCTATTGATTTAACGGCAGATATACCAAGTGCAACAGTACAAGTAGATCATTCAGGACAGAAGATGAAATATTTTGGAATGAAAGTAAATTCATTAAAGTTTAGTGGTGCGGTTGGTTCAATACCTTCAATCAATTTAGATTTGGTTGGTAAAGAAGAAGTGATTGGAGCAGCAACACAAGGAACTATAGTCGATGTAGATCCACAACCGTTTTTCTTCAAAGAATTAATATTATATACAGACGAATTTGTTACACCTACAGATTTATATTCAAGTATCGAACTTAATATTGCAAACAATTTAGATACAGATGACTACAGACTTGACGGAACAGGAAAAAGGAAAACATTAGAAGCAGGTAATCTTGAAATAACTGGAAGTCTTGACATTATATTTGATGCAAGTGTTATTTCCGGAGAATATACAAAATTCAAGAATTTTCAAGATGCTCAATTAGGGATTAAGTTGGAAAAAACGACAGGAGAAAAATTGGAAATATTCTTACCAAGAGTAAATTTCAGTGAAATGACACATGATATCAGCGGAGCAGAAAAAATAATGATTAAAGCAAACTTTACAGCATTAATTCCAACTTCAGGAGATATAATTGAGATTTCAGATTATCAAAATACAACAGGAACATATTAATGATTGGAGGTAGAGAGTATGGGATTATTTGCAAGTGAAAAAACTACAAAAATTTATTTTGAAGAAGGCAGAATAATTGAAAAAGAAACACAGGATTACATTGAAGTGTTAGAAGAATTGAGTTTTGAATTAGGTGAAGAAATTAAGAAAACAGTTACACCAAAAGATTTAGTAATTAATGCAGATGGAAGTTATAAAATGAATGTGGAAAATTCTGTACAAGTTCCTTTAAATGTTTTGGTAAAAGTTATAAAAGGTTGGAGCGAACAAGTTCCAGTTACAGTTGAAAATTTAAAAAAGCTTGATAATAATATAATAAATAAATTATGGATAAAATTGCAAGAGATGTACGGATTAAGCCTCCGATGAAAGGAGGCTTTTTCTTATGATATATGAATTTGGAAATGATTGGATAGAAACAAAAGAACCAAAAGAATTGAGGATAAAAGAAAAAATATTTTTTGAAACGCAGAAATATGCAAAATTATTACAGAGTTATATATTAAATTGGAACATAAAACAAACAATAACGGAGAAAACAATAAAAAAAGTTAAATATAGATATATTGAGACTATTTTAAAAGATATAGAGAATGAAATAAAGAAATTCAATGAGGTTGTATTAAAAAATGAGAAACAAATAGCAAAAATATTTTATATTACGTTTAAAGGGCAAAAGGTATTAAGGCATGGAGAAGAATTCTGGAATTATTTAAATTCTATATTCTTTGAAATTCCATATTTTTTTGATCATAGAGGAAACATAATACATCTTCCAAGTTTAGGTGGGATTGAGGAACAAGAATGGGAAAAAATGAAGATAATATCTTTGGCTCAATCAGGGCTTAAAGAGGTGATTACAGAAGCAAACAAAAAAGGTAGGTGAAATTATGAATACTGCAAATCTTGCAATAATATTAAGTGCAATAGATAAAGCAAGTCCTCAAATAAATGCTGTAGCTAACAGTTTCGAAAGAGTTAAACAAACCGCTGAACAAGCAAGGAAAGCAGCTACTATAGCCTTAGGAGCTATAACAACAGCAGTAGGTGGAGCTACTAAAACTTTTATGGATTTAGAAAAGAAAATTAATAACGTCAAAACAATGTCAAAAATGACATTTTCAGAAATGGAAAAAGGGCTATTAAAATTATCTTCTAAATATGGAAAGTCTGCAACTGATCTTGCTGATGCTTTATATGATATAGTTTCTGCTGGATATGATGGAGCAAAAGCTATGCAGATATTGGAGAGTTCTATTAAAGGAGCAACTGTAGGGGTCTCAGATATTCCAACGGCAGTTAGCGCAACCTTAACAGTATTACGTTCCTATGGAGATGAAATAAAAAATGCTGATGAAGTCCAAAAATTGATGTTTGCGGGTGTTCAAAAAGGTAGATTAACAATGCAAGATTTAGCACAAAATATAGGTGAAGTATTACCTATTGCTAAAAGTTTTGGGGAAAGTTTTAAAACAGCTTTACTTACATTAAGTTTTGGAACTCAGGTATTTGGAGGGCAAGCTGATCAGACCGCTAATAGATTGCAAAATCTATATCAAGATTTGCAAACAAAATCATCAGCCTTTGAAAAATTAGGAATTAAAGTGTATGATGCTCAGGGTAAATTCTTAGGATTGAATAAAGTTATGGAACAATTATATAAATTAACTGAAGGTAAGTCAACAGCAGAAATGAATTCAATATTAAATTCTCTTGGTGTATCTGATACAGCACAAGAGATGATTTTAGCGATAATAAACAATTTTGAAGATTATAAAAGCACATTGGAAGATGTTGGTAATATAGATTTTGAAAGCAAACTTGATGAACAATTAAATACATTATCTAACTCTTGGGATAAACTTAAAGAAAGTACGATAAATGTAGTTAGAATATTTGGCGGAGCAATATCTCAAAGGATGAAATCATTAATTGATAATGTAAATAAAATTATTTCAGGAATAGGCGATTGGATCAATAAAAATAAAGATTTTGTTGCATCTTATACTTCAACTGTTGTAAAAATATTATCTATTTCATTAGGGTTGCTTATGATTCCAAAAATAATAGCATTGATAATGAGTCCTGTAACTTGGTTATTAGTTGGAGTTGCGTTGTTAGCAGCTGCATGGACATTAAATTGGGATGGGATAAGAGATAAAACAAAAGAAGTGTGGGAGAAAATGCAACCATGGTTAGAAGGTTTAAAAGATATAATGCAAGGAATTATAACTCTTGATTGGAATAAAATTGATATAGGTATATCTAAACTGGAAAATCTTTCAAAAAATACAAAAACAAAAATAGATGATTTTGTTGTAGATGTTTTAAAAGTTACTTTGAATTTTGCAAAAGCTGTATGGGAAACAGCTAAAGAAATATGGGAGAAAATAAAATCTTATTTTCCTGAATGGTTGAAATCTGCAACAAGTGAAGAAAGTAAAGGTGGAAAAAGTATAACTTTTGGAGAGGTGTTCTCTCTTATCGTAAATATAGGAAAAATAATTTTTGGAACCATAGGAGAAAAACTTGGAATTGATTGGAGTAAGGTGAAAAATGAATTAGATGCGGATGGAGATGGGAATTTAACTTTTAAAGAAATTATTTTTGGATTAATAGTAAAAGTATCAAAGTTTATTGTGGATACAATTAATCAAGGCGTTTCATGGGTATGGGATAAAGTAAAAAATGTATTAGATCCAGATAATGACAATCAATTTACATGGAACGATATATTTAGTTTATTAGTGAATATTGGAAAAGTTATTTATGATTTGATTTCAGGATTTATTATCGATTTAAAAAATGTGAAAGATAAATTAGGAAATGAAATAACTTATAAAGATACAAAATCATTGAGGTTAATGTTAGAAACACTTTATTTGATGGCCAATGCTTTGGAATGGGCAAAAGGTATGAAAGCTAAAATAGCAACTTGGATAGCTTCGGATGCAGCAAAAAAATCAATAGCAGGTAAAACCGCGCGTTTTATTTTAAATATAGGGAAAGTATTTATTATAGCAGATTTTGTATGGGCATTGGTGCCAGATAAAGTAAAAAATAAGATTGATGAAGTAACAGATGATTTTGCAGAATGGATAAAAAAGAACGGAGGAATGTTAGGCGGATTAAAAGATATAATAAGTGGATATTTTGATAATTTGGGTGAAGATGATTTAACTGTTCCATTGACAATTGGAATTGCATGGGGATTAGCTCCTGGAATTTTAGCTACCTTAGCTAAAAAAATAAGTCCATTATTAAAACCTGAAAAATTAGCTCCGGCAATAAATGCGCTATTAAACCCATCAACAGCGGGACAAAAAGCAGTAAATCTGGCATCAGGATATGTTTTAGCTACTATTGGAATGGCTTTAGCTATTAACGATATAGTAAATAATACTTCTGAAAATTGGCAAGAAAAAACATTAGATATTATTTTAGCAGTAGCTTTTGGAACATTGGCTGGTCTAGTAACAGTTAACCCAGCATTAGGTGCTGGGGTATTTACATTTACAATGAGTATTTTGCCCAAAATACATATATTAAGTCCTGAATATTTTAAAAATAAAAATGTATTAAAAGATTTTGAAAAATTTGCAAAAGGAACTGCGGAAATAGACCAATATAAAAAAGCATTCTTAGAAAATCCGAACGAATCAACAAAATTAGCACTTTCGTCAAAAGTTGCAGAAGTACAGGAGTTAGCAACAGCTTTATTACAAAATCCGCAAACTAAAAAGATCATAAGCGAAGATCAATTAAAATATATCGAATATACTTCAGAAAAAATCAATGAAATGGGGAATGCGTTATATAATGCAAACAAAAGAATATCAGAGCTCGTCGAAATTTTAAAAGAATTTGGATACCTACAACTCAATGATATAATAACTCATAAATACGGTTATATCCCAAGTTTTGCCACAGGAGCAATATTAGATAGAAATGGATTTATACATGGCCCGGGAACCGAAACGTCAGATAGTATTTTGGCAAGAGTAAGTAAAGGAGAAGCTATTATTAACGCAAGAAGCACGAAAAAATATAGAGATTTATTAATCGCAATAAACAACGGTACTTTGAAATTGCCAGGATTCGCAGAAGGATACGTGGAGCAAAATTTAAGTTATTTATCTAAATTCGATAAAACATTGCCAGATCAAATAAAAGTTATTTTAGAAACGACAGCAAAGCACGCACAAGATACAGAAGAATATAAAAAGATGGTAGATTCAATTGTAAGTTTGATTAAGATGAATAAAGATATGAATAAACAAATAGAAGATTTAAAAGGTGAAATTCAAAGGCAAATTTCTGAATTGAAGAAAAATACAGATATAGTAAAAAATAGTAAAACAAGTAGTTTAGGTATAGGGAATTTCAGAGCTACTACAGAGGAAAATCTTAATCCATTTAGAGAATTAATAGGAAAAATTATTCTTAAATTAAATGATAATCCTCAAACTAAAGCATATTATGATTTTCAAAAAGACCAACTAGGAAGTTTGAGCCAAATATTCAAAGGCGGATTTGATATATTAACAGGAAGTATAAGGAATATAGGTAGTTTAGTTGCTGATGGAATCGCAAAAACTCCATGGGCACAAAGTATTGCAAACTGGACAAAAAAACAGGTAAATTCTGCAGGACAAGCTATTGGCGGTGCTATGTCTGGAGCTGGTAATGCATTAGGAAATCTCGGCAGTCAAATAAGTTTAGGTCCTGTTTTTGATCCAATATTGAATGGTTTAAAAGGAATTTTCAGCGGTATAACAGGATTATTTGGGCAAACGTTCGGACCTATAGTTCAATCACTTATGAGTCTCGGAAATGTTGTTGCTATTCTTAACCCTATTAATACAATAATTGAAGCATTAATGGCGGTATTAGGTCCATTAATAAATGGAGCATTACAACCGTTTGTAAATATCCTTAAAGCTTTCGGGCAGATGTTAGGAACATTACTTGTGCCATTACTTAATCCGCTTTTTGCAGGACTTCAAGCATTTGGAGCAATTTTGACATGGATATATAACGCAGTGCTCGTTCCTATCGGAAGAGGATTTTACGTTGTTTTTGGAATGGTTGCTAATGCTTTTAATTGGTTATACAATGTGGTTTCAGATGTAATTCGAGGTTTAACTTTTGGAACAGTAAATATTGGAAAAAGAGCAGTAAAAAGTATGGATGCAATAATGAAAGAAGCAAATGAAAAAATAGCAAAAGTAGATATGAATGTGGATCAAAATGTAGAGAATTCTTACCAAAGTCAATATACTTCAACAGTTCAAAGAAGCGGTCCGGAAGTTATAAATAATTACATTAATTTTAATGCACCAGATAGTTTTATATTGGACGGAAAACAAACATTCAAAGAATTTTTAGCAGAGACAATACAAGAATTATATAATGAAGGGCAGATTAAGTTTGCATAAAAATAATGGGGAGATTTTCTCCCCATTTTATTTTACCAATGTACTATTTAAAAATTCTTCTATGTTTTTTTGAGTAATTCTATATGTTTTTCCAACTCGGGAAGCTCTAATTTTTCCTGTTCTAATGTATCTTCTTACAGTATCAGAATTTACTTTTAATATTTTAGCAACTTCAGCGGGAGTGTAAACTTTTAAAGAATCAGCATCGTTTAAAGATTCAACTTGAATATTTTTAGGAATATATCCATAAGTTTCTTTGAAATCAAGAATTTCTATTCCTATAACATTTCCATTTTCATCAATGTCAGCATTGAATGTCATATCATCATTTAAAGATATTGTTTTAACTATTTTATTATTTTTCTCTTTTGAAAAATAAATATATGCAGAATCGGTTGATTTTTCATAAGTCATTCTCATGATCATACCTCCTTTGAATTCGATTTTTCTATATAAAGTGAGCCGGGATTAACCCAGCGTCACAGTTATTACAATTTTTTTGTTATTTTCTTCAACATAAACAACACGGACAATTTTAGAATTAAGAGTTTTTACTGAAATCCTTTTATTACCTTTTCCGGGGTGGATGATATCTGGATTCTTAAGTGTTTCAAGTACATCATTCTTAGATATTCCTCTTTCCTCGGCTCTTTGCAGGGCGTGGAGACTAAATTCAATATCTATAATACCACCTCCAAAGATTTATTTACAATATTATTATACAACATTTTATATATTTTGTCAAGTGTTTATATGTGTTTATGATATTTTATATTTGAAAGGAGTGGAAATATGGTAAAAAGTGAAATAAGACCAAGTGAAATACAGATTATAAACGTTATGGATGATGTTAGAAAAGGAAAAGTGAAAGTAAAATATGTATTCAATTACAATATCACAGAAGTGCAAGAGGAAGTAACAGAATTTGATGAAGACGGCAATGAAATACAAGTAACAAAAATAATGTATGAATACGAACAATTTATATTTGAAAGCGAATTTGATTTATTATTTAAAAATATAATACCTCAAATTTTGAAGACTATGTATGAAGAGAAAAAGACAGAAATATTGAATAATATTGCTTTAGCAAACACAGAATTACCAAAAGAAATAAGTATCGGTGGTGGTGAATAATGGCACTCGTAAAAACAGACTACGGATTAATATATAATGATGATGGCAGTTTGTGCGTAACAGTTAGAGATGATGATATACCTTTCAAAGGTGTGAAAAGTTTTGCAGTAGAAGAAGGGACGACGAATTTGTTATCAGGAACACCAACTTCCGAATATTACGGAATAAAAAATCAAAAAGGTTATGAATTTACTTTTACCGCTAATTCAGATAATACAGTTCCACATTATTTGAGATTTTTGCTAGGAAATGTGATTACTAAACCGGGCATTCAATTAAGTTTTTATTTAAAAAAAACATCAACTGCATCACAAATTCGTTTTAATCTTGGAACGAATGAAGGTGGGAATACAAATTATTTTTGGGGAGAATTTGTATTAACATCAGAAACATTACAAAATGTTATGCAAGGGGGAGTTAGAGCAAGCGTTAGGGATGCTGGAGATTATTGGTATATTACTATCGGTAGTGATACGGTTGATACATCAAAATCTTCTTATTTTGTTGATTTTGTTATGTTACCAACTGATATTAATAAAACTTTAATTATTAAAAATGTACAACTCGAGGAAAAAAAATTCCCTACAAGTTTTGTGGATGGTTCAAGGAATACAGGAAGATTTGGAATAAAACTACAACAAAAATCTGAAAATATGATATTTTTATTTATGACTAAAATGCTAACTTCTTCTGCTGGAAAGATGTTATTCAGTTTCGAACCAGAAGATGGTTGGGGCTCAGCAGTTGGAGTAGATGGATTGTGGCTTGGACCGTATGAAAGCAATGTAATAAAAATACGTTCTCATCACACAGACGGATCGTATTATACGCTTTCTACAGGAATTGATGGAACTACATTAGTTGGTAAATGGATTTTGGTTGCTATAATACTAAATGGAACTTCTTTGATTTTAAAAATCAAAGGTGAGGATTTGGATTATTCAGGAACATTAATCATGCCATCATCTTTTTCTTCTGGAACTGCGGATACTATGTATTTTGGCACATGGCGAGATGTCAATTCTGACTTTTTTTCGTTATTATCAGCGCGCTTTTCAAATATCTACATCGGCAACTATGACCCGACAGTTTGGACAGATGCATATATTCAAGAGCTTTATAATGCTAAAAGACCTTTCTCCGTTCCTGCGAAGTTACCTATAATCTAAATTTCTGGGGGACTATCCCCCATTTTCAAGTGAGGTGAAATAAATGTTTGAATCACTTAATATAGATACAAATTTTCTAAGTTACTACAGACACAAAACAAAATACAAAAAAATACTATTTTATGCAAAAATTGATGGTGTAAATTGGTATGATTTGAGCGATTACGTGCAAAATGTAAAAACAAATAACAAAATACAATTACTTAATAATGCGGTAATAGATACAGCAACAATAACGGTAAAAAATGAGAATAACGCTTTTACTTCTACACAATACAATGACGTATTCGACCCAACAGTTGGAAAAATTAATGGAGCAATAAACGATGGCTATCTTAATAAAGTGTGGGAAGTGAAATTATATGTTATAGTTAATAAATTTCAGAATGGGATAGAATTACCAGCAAATGCAATAGAATATTGGAGAGAAACTCTACTTGGAGCTTTAAATAATACTTTACCAGCTGGATATATAGAACAACCAGAAGATACTTTCACGATTGCTATACCTTTGTTTCACGGTTGGAAAACACAAAGAGCTATAAAAGAAAAACACAAAAAAGCAGAAATAGAGTTAAAGGATATACTATGGATAACAACACAAAAAAAATTGGAATACCCATTATTATATACACAAATGACACCAAATGCTATAATCTCGGATTTACTTAATAGGTGTGGTTTAGATGTTAATTATCAAGATTTGCAAAGTTTAACGACCACATTTGATGTTTTTATTGCGGATAAGGATAGGACATATTGGCAAGTAATTCAAAAAATAGTAGAAGCAACCGCTGGGAGAATAAGCACAACGCCAGACGGAAAAGTAATATATAGAACAAGAATTGAAAACTTTATTGAGCCAAGTCCTGTTATAACAATTAATCAGGAAGATTTCAAAAATTATAATCTTTCAAATCAAAAAAAATATAACAGAATAAAACTTGAAAGTGAAGGTTTTGAAATAGGAGCAACAACCGAAGCAGTAATTGATACAGACTTACAAGGAGATAATGCGATAATTAAAGCAACAAAACAAGGAAGATTTGAATTAGAATATACAAGTGATTATATCAAAAACCCTGATACTACAGTATTCTTAACGGTATATCAAGGTGAAACATTGGTTTCTGACAGAGAAGCTTTCACGGCTGGGAGTGATAACGGATTAATTAGATTGGATGAACTTACAGCATATCCAGACAAATTAATCTTAAAAATCACAAATTTATCTTCGACTGTAGCTTATACAATTAAACATGTTAAATTCAACGCAATACCAATCAAAAAAATAAGTTTGAATAATGTAATAAGACCAAACCTTACAAGCGAACCGGATTCTGAAATTGGCTTAAAATCTCATTATTCATCTGAGGCGATGCTTTCAAATGTCGCTGATGTAGTAGAAGATAATTTAAACAAAGAAATTAATTTTAATTTGCAAATGAATGAGTTTTATCCGGATATTTATGCTGGAAATCTTGTTAATTTGAGTATATCCGCAAAAGGTATTACAAGTGGTGTTTTCATTATCGATAAAGTAGAACATTCGCTTGAAGCAAACAAATTCGAAACGAAATTGAATGTCGTAGAATGGAAAAATATAAACTTTGATATATCAAACAAAGAAATAACACAACAAATAGTTTCAAAAGAAATACAAAAACCTAATGTTGCAAAGACTGTAGAAGAAATTTCTGGGGCAGTTCAAGAGCTTCAAACACAAACGCAAGAGGTAGATGAAAGAACGAGCTTTTTAGATAGAGCAGAACCTTCAGCACCTGCAAATCTTGCGTTAACAACGATAAATGAAAATGGATTAAGCTTTATAAAAGCATCTTGGGATGCAAATATGGAAACAGACTTGATTGGTTACGAATTAGCTTGGAGCTATGACAGTATTGATTGGAATTATATTAAAACATCAGAAACTCTTGTGAAGTTTGAAGTAGCAGGAAACAAAACAGTTTACGCAAAAGTTAGAGCATTAGATGCAGAAGGCAAAAAATCGGTATGGAGTGCAGTGCAACAAATAACAAGCGCAAAAGATGAAATACCGCCAGCAATACCAACCGGTTTAATTGCAACAGGATTGTTTCAAAAAATACAATTAAAATGGAATGAAAACACAGAAGATGATTTCAAAGAATATGAGTTACAAGTTGCAACCGATAATACTTTTACATTGAATGTTGAAAATATCAAAATTTCGGCAACTAATTTTGTTTATGCTGGAAATACAAACGCTACTTATTATTTTAGAATAAGAGCAATTGACGAAAGTGGAAACATGAGCGCATGGAGTGCTGCGGTTAATGGGACTACAGCAAAGGTATATGATGAAGATTTAGAAAGCCAAAGACTTACAGATGCAGAAAATGCAATTAATCAAAATGCAACAGATATTGCGACTTTGAATAATAGCACAATACCGAATCTACAAATTGATATACAAAATAATAGAACAGATATAGATAGCTTGAATAATACAACAATACCAAACTTGCAAAATGATATATCTAATAATCAAACTCAAATCGATGATTTGAATAATAACACAATACCAGAATTAAATGAAAAACTTTCATATAAAGCGATAGCACTTCCGGAAGGTGCAATAGGATATTGGACTACATCTTTGCTTGATGACGTGAATAATATAAAGCCGGTTGGGTATGATTATGTAAATCTAAAAAGTATTATTCAAGTAGTAGAAGATAATATACCAAACGGAACAATAACAGAAACTAAAATAGCTGATAATTCTATTTCTACACCAAAATTACAAGCGAATTCTATATCTTCTGATAAAATAATTACAGGAGCTATAACAACAGCAAAAATAGCAGCTGGAGCAGTTACTGCAAATGAAATAGCGGCAAATTCTATATCAGCAACTCATATCCAAACAGATGCAATTACAGCAGATAAAATTTCAGTAGGGGCAGTAATAGCGGAAAAAATAGCAACAGGCGCTATATTAGCAGAAAAAATTGCAGCTGGAGCAATTACAACTGAAAAAATAGCTGCTGGAGCTATAACCGCAAATGAAATAGCAACGAGTGCTATAACGGCGGATAAAATAGCGGCAGGAGCAATTACAGCGGACAAAATTTCAGCAAGTGCGGTAACTGCAGAAAAAATAGATGTAAGTGCTATAACTTCCGATAAAATCGCAACAGGAGCTATAACAACGGAAAAGGTTGCAGCGAACGCAATAACTGCAAATGAAATTTCTGCAGGAGCAATTACGGCGGAGAAGGTAGGAACAAATGAAATAATTGCAAATATAGCTAATATAAAAGCTGGAATAATACAAGAAGCGCATATTGCGGATGCTGCAATTGCAGAAGCAAAAATAAAAGATGCAGCAATAACAAATGCAAAAATAGCAGATTTAGCAGTGGATGATGCAAAAATAGCAAGTTTAGATGCGAGTAAAATTACGACAGGTTTTTTGGATGCGGATAGAATAGAAGCAGGAAGCATTACAGCGGATAAATTAATAATGCAACCAGCTTTCGGACTTCCAAAAGGTGCTATTGCTTATTTTACAAATAGTCTTGTAGATGAAATTAATCAAATTATGCCAGTTGGATATACAGAAGTTAATCTTGCACCAACAATCACACTAACGCCAGAAAATGCGCCAGCGGGAAGTATAATTGGTGATTTGATGGTAGCAGATAAAATATATGCAAATCATATGAATGTTAGCCAATTGTCAGCAATTACAGGCAACGTCGGGATTTTAAATTCTGGAAAAATTCAAGGAAATACAGGAACAACAGAATTCGATTTAGATAATGATAAAATCTCAATAAGTAATGGAGATATTGAGATCGGGAAAGGAGTATTGTCAGATAGTTCTGATGGAATAAAAGTAAATGGAAAGATTGAAATAAATGATTCTTCAGGTAATAAAAGTATTTTGTCAGGAACAGGTATTAGGCAGATTTATGCTTTAACAGCAATAGACCAAATAGATAGTGCGAAAAGTTTATCGATACCAATTTACATCCCGGATAACGCTTCAGGAACAACTACAGGAACAGGAATAGCTAGAATAATAGTAAAAGCGGAAAAATTCAGAGCATACTCAAAAGGAGCATCTTCTGGAGGTAGTTCGTCAGTTACTTCGGGCTCGAGTCTCCCAACAAATATGACAGTAGCAACAGGTGGTGCAACTTGGTTGAACATAGATGTGAATATTGGAGACACTTTTTCGGCTGATGCAGCAGGGAGTCATACACATTCATACTCAGATTGGACGTATACGAATGGTTATCATAGCCATACTCTTAAAGATGATTTTTCAGGTACAAATTCTGCAGGTTCTCATCAACATTCATTTAGTGGTTCAACAGGAAGTGCAGGAAGTCATGCACATTCTATCGGTGTATCGCAATTTAATCATACGCATGATGTTTCAATTTCAGATTTAAATCATACGCATTCAGTATCTATTCCATCGCATACACATAGTTTAACGTATGGAATTTATGAAAGTACAGCAACAGCAACGATTACAATAAAAAAAGGAACAACAACTTTAGGAACAGTGGCGACTGATAATGAAATAACTATAACAAATCAAACTGTGTCTAATGGAGATAAAATAGAAATTTCAGCGGATAACCTTACGAGAGTACAGGTTTATATATTTGTAGAATATCTACTACAATATTAAGGAGGCAAAAATATGATAACTATTCAGTATGGAAATAATCAATTTCAAAATTTAAGTGAGGTTAGAGAAAATGTTGAAAACAAACAAGTTTTTGTAACTATTAAAGAAATAGTTCAAGAAAATTTAAACATCGGTGAAAATTTACTCATAAAACAGGATGAAAATATATTATTAGAAAAAAATATAAGAAATATATCTGTCATAAAAGATTACCTTGCAGGGCAAACAACTATTATGTTTCAATATTAAACGAACCCTTCGGGGTTCTTTTTTTTATATGGAGGTGGAATTTTGGAAGTTGCAACATATGAATATAAAAAAGATTTTATTGATATTATTCCAGTTGGTGATCTTCATATTGGAAGTGAAAACTCTGATATCCATGATGTAATAAAAGCATTAGAAAAAGAAGAAGGTAAAATCATATTTCTTGGTGATCTCATAGATAATGCGATAGTTAATTCTTTAGGAGATGTGTATTCGCAAAAAGATAACCCACAAGGTACATTGAAGCAAATTAGTAGTTTATTTGACAAATTCAAAGATAGAATACTAGGAGTGGTAGGAGGGAACCATGAAAGAAGAACATGGAGAAAAGTTGGTGTTGATCCAATAGCATTATTATGTCAAGAAAAAAACATACCTTATACAGATGATCTTATGGTTATAGATATTAATTTAAAAAATGGTAAAAAATTAGTTGGACAAAAAAACAGAATTAATTACAAAATAGCTTGTCATCATGGTTCTTCAGGTGGAAGATTTCCTGAAAGAAGTATGAGGCAACATCGTTATTTTTTTGATGTAATATCCGGAGTAGATATTTACCTAACAGGACATACTCATATTCCAGAAATGCATAAATTTTCTATATTTGAATATGATTCGAAAAATAAAAAAATCAGAAAAAAAGACATAGTTGGTATAACTGTTCCATCTTGGACAGATGAAAAATATGCGGTGCAAAAGTTACTTGCACCGACAGCAAGAGGGATGTTTAAAATAAGATTGTTTGCAAACAAAACGCAAAAAATAGAAGTTTTAGCGAGGTGAAACTATGCACTATGAAAATTGTCCGTATGAAAAAAGAATAGAGCAACTTGAAAAAGAAATGAAAGATAGAATGCAACAAGATGCTATTCAAGAAACAATACTAAAAATAATAAATGAACGTTTCGATAAATTAGAAAATAAAATAGATGGAATAGACGGAGAACTTCATAACGGACTAATTCCCAAAAAAGCAAGTCAATGGTTTTATAGTTCGGTTGGAAAATGGGTATTGGGGTTAATAGGTACAAATGTAATTACGATCATAATTTTATTATACAAAGTTTTTCAGAGGTGATGTAAATGAATTGGGAAGATTATAGAGCAAAGCTTATTATCGCAGTTATGGGAGAAGCTGAAAGTTGTAGCTTTTTTGAAAAATATCTAATTGCTTGTGTTGGTTGGAACAGATGGTTTCATCAGAAAAAGTATAGATTTAATCCATTGGAAAAAGATTTTCTTGGATACAGAAGAGAAATTATAATAAATGATGTTTCAAGAGAAAAAATGGAAGAAAGTATAAAGGCAGTGGATCGAGCATTTATAGAACTCAATGCAGGTAATAAAAAATATAACGATCTTTTCTTTTTTAATTTGTCAGGTAAAAAACCGAGTACAATTTTCAAAGTTGAACCTGTGATTTTTGATAAAATTGTGCATACTTTTTTCAGAATAATTGATTAAAGAATGAGAAATTGAAATGAAATATTTTCTTAAAACGTATAACACTCTATAAGGGTGTTATTTTTTATTTTATATGTAAATTATTACATTTGGTATTAAAAGTATCAGGAAACGCAAAATATTGTATGTGGTATGTATTTTTAGGGAAATTAATATAAAAGAGTTTAAACTATAAAATAAGTACAGCAAAAAAAATAATAGCCCATATGGGCTATTTATTTAATTTAGATTTTATAGTCTTTAGATATTCATCCATCTTCTTCATTGTATTTTCAAAATCTTTTCTTTGTTGTTTAGATAATTTATTTTGTTCATAACGAAATTTTCTAGACAAAATAAATAATGTATGATAACCGGCACCTATTTTAGTATTAAATTTAGGATCAATATATTCTTTGAATTTTTCAGAAATACTTTGGTGATTCAAATGTTCGATATCAGTTGGTTGGAGATAACATTTTATTATTTCCGAACATTTTATAGCATATTTATAAAAAAGGTTTGTGTAATAATGACAGCCCCATGAGTTTGTATTATTGAAATTTTCATGTTTTTTTATATAATTACTAAGATTTTCATAACTTTCCGCTTTCTTTTTGTAATCTAATTTCATACAACCACCCACGAATTAATATTATATTGAACGAGTATTTTTTAAATCGAAATTGTAATCTTTAGCTGGGTTGGTTGTTACAAAGAAATCACAATGATATTCTTTTAAAACTTTTTTCATTTCTAATTCAAAATCTAAAATTTTATCCGAAGTATTTATATTGATATTTTTTAAGAAAAAATAAAACTTGATTTTTTTATTATCAGAAAAAATTTTATAATATATCTTTTTATATCGTAAATTAGGTATTTTATGTTTTTTTGCGACTTTTTCTATTGTAATAAGTAATTCTTTCATTTCTTTCTGTTTTTTATTTATTTGTTTGAAATCCTGCGGTTTATAGAAATTAGGTGAAATAAAGCTTTTTTCAGTTTCCTGAAACATTGTATTATATAATAATAATATTTTATTATTTTCTTTTCTCCTGATTGTTTTATAAGACATTATTATCACCTTCAAAGTATTCATGTATAAAATTTTCATTACTATTCCATGTATCTTTAAAATTATCTTTTTCTATTTTGCTTAGTATAGAAATTATTTGTGATTTATCCACTTGATATATAGAAACAATTTTATTTTCTAATTCAAATTGACTAAATATGTAAGATTTAATATTGTTTAGTTTTTGATTTATAACCTCAAAAGTTTTTTTGTTTTCTTGGTAGGTAAAAGTTGCCAAAAAAATATTTATGTTATCTTTATAGTTCGCAGTAATAAATTTATAAAAATCTAAGGATTTATCATAATCAATAGTTGCATCTATTAATTTATTATCTCTTTTTATTTTATAAATACCTAAACTTTGTTCGAGTGTCTCATCAGAAGTATCGAATTTTTGCAAATCAAAATCTTTAGAAAAAAAAATGGTTAAAGCGTCATTACTTTCTTCACCCATATCCTTATTTTTTATATTATATAAATTTTTATATTTTTTATAAAAATCGGATGCATCCTTTTTATTTTTGAAAACATAAAATACATTATGTAATATCACTTTGATCACTCCATTATTCACTTTTGTATACTTATTATAGCATAAAAATTATAGTTTTTCCAGTAGGGAACATTACAATTAAAACAATATAACCTTTGTGAAACTGAGTAAAAATGTTACCGAAAAATAAAAAGCTAATGGCAGATTCTGCCGTTAGCTTAGAAAAAAAAGTAGAATTTTGTAGGATCCAAAACGGAGGGGGCAAATCCAAAAATTATACAGCCAACATGAAAAAAATATTCAAATAAAAATGACCGGAATAATATTCCTGTCATTAGCGAAATGATAAGACGTTTAGACAATGATGAATACAAATTTGTAAAAACCTACAAAATGTCGGTTTTGAAATTCCAGTATGAGGCTTGAGAAAGCCTCTTTTTTTATTACATTTTAGAAAGGAGTGAAATTATGGAAATTATTGTGTATGTATTAGTAGGCGTTGCATTTTTCTTAGGGAATTTTTTACTACATTCAAAAAAGATGGAGAGCAAAATTAAAATTGTTAGGAAGATTGTTACTCATGTCGTGGAATATGTAGAACAAATTGGAAATCTAAAAAATTTGCATGGAGAGCAAAAGAAAAAGCTTGCGATGAATTTGGCCAAAAAAGTTTTATCAGAAATGCATATAAAAATATCTGACAATCTATTAGACACAATAATTGAAAGTATAGTGTTTTACCTTAATCTTCAGAAAGGAGTGAAATAATGGATTTGAAAGACTGGAAAGTATGGTTAGTAATAGTTGCTGGAATTTTTGCTTTCTTATTACCTTTTGGAATAAAAACATTGCAATATCAAGAGCAAAACACAGCGCAAGTTCAGGAGTATTTAAATCAAGAAGAAGATCAGATTATTGATGTTATCATATATGATAACAATTATGAAGATGCAAAAAATCTTTTGGCCATAAAATATCCAGGATATGTAATAGAAGATTATGTTCATCTTAAAGAAAAGAAAGCATATCTTTTTAGATTAAAGAAGGTGGAAAAATGAAATTAGAAATAGGAGATGTTTTATTATTGCCAACAAAGAAAGTTGAAACATACAAAATTATAGCGTCTGTTTTGGGACAAAATATAGCTAAGTTAATAAAGAATATAACTGATCAAGATTATTTGCACGCAGAAATGTATATAGGAAATGGATATATTATGGCTGCATGGCTAAATGGAGTTCATATTGCAAAATATCCATTAGAAATACTTAGACATTTCGATGTTTATAGGCATAGAAACAAAAGAGTAAAAACAATAATAAGAGAAAAAATAAAAGAAGATTTAAAAGCATTTGTAAATGGAGAAACTACAAAATATATAGCAAGACCTTATGATCTACAAAGTTTAATATTAAATTCTGTTTCAGAAATAATTGGAATAGTTGCTGATGAAGAAAATTTTGAAGATTCATTAAATTTTGATAATCCGAATGCTTACATATGTAGTGAATTGATAGCAAGAATTTATCACGATGCTGGAGTTGATATAAAACAAAATCTTGAATTTGTTAGTCCGGATGATATAGCTAAAAGTGAAGAAATGATAAAGATATTGTAAATAAAAAAGAACTGCTCTGGATCTATCAGAGCAGTTCGTTCTATAAGTAAAAATACTTATATTGATTGGTAGCCCCACGGGGAATCGAACCCCGACTCTCGGACTGAGAATCCGATGGACTAGCCGTTATCCTATGGGGCCATATCAATCTATATTATATCATAAAAAATATATTTTGTAAATATTATAATGAACCATTATCTTTAAAAATTGCTAAAAAAGTTAATAATAATATTTTGATATCAAGTAAAAGATTTTTATTTTTCACATAATATAAATCATATTCTGTTTTTATTTTATAATCTTCCAGTGATGTTGTATATTTATATTTTACCTGAGCCCAACCTGTTATTCCAGGTTTTACAAACAATCTATAATTATAAAAATCGATATGTTCTTCGCACATTTTATGGAAACTAAGCATTTCTGGTCTTGGCCCTATAAAATTCATATTTCCTTTTAATACATTTAAAAATTGAGGTATTTCATCCAGCCTTGTTTTTCTTAAAAATTTGCTAAATGAATGAACTTTTTCATTGTGAATAGTTCTAAATTTATACATCAAGAATTTTTCTTTATTTTTTCCGATTCTAATTTGTTTGAATATTATAGGTTTCCCAATAGTTAATAGGTTAATTATTGATATTATTATAAAAAGGGGAAAAGTCAATATTAGTGAAATTAAGGCTAATGTTAAATCTAAAATTCTATTTTCCTTTTTACTTAAAAAAAATTCAGAATAATAATATTCAAATTTTTTTAAAACATCAAGTGGTATTCTTTTTAAATGTTTTTCTACTAATTCTGGAAGTATATTGATAATTATTCCTTTATTTTTAACAATTTCTAACTCATTTTTTATATAAATTTCTAATTCAGGATCAGCAATTAAAATTCTATCATGATATTTAATTTTTTCCATAAAAACTTCTGGTGATGGATTTAAAAAATCACCAAATATAATTTTTCCATTTGATTTTTTTTCTATTTCATTTATAATTTCTTTAAGTTCATCTTTTTTCCCTATTACAAGATATTTTATCATTTTCTCACCCAATTGTTTTTTCATTATATATTTATATGTATAATGTATATTATCCTAAATCAATTAGCCACTCAATAGATTCTTTGTTTATTTCAGTCATCAATGAGTTTATGGGATTTTTGTATTTCTGGAAAGAATTTATTAAACGCGTTGATTCTATCAATACAGAATAGAAATCATGACTAGTGATATTCCCTTTTTTGAATTCTTTAATTAACTCATCCATATCCTCTATATTAAATGCCATGTCCCTTTTAATAATAATATCTAATTCTAAATCAAAGAATTCAATTATGTCATTTTTTTTTGAATATTTTCCAAAATCTATGTAAATTAAATAATTTTTTATATCACAATCATCAGAGGTTAGAAATGAAGTAAGCATAATCATTTTATCTGGAAGAAGTAATCTTTTTATTTTTTTTATTGAATTATGATTATCTAAAATGATCCATTTTCTTTCAATGCCGAAAGAATTGTTAAAACTATATATAGTTTCAATATCAACATTTACCTCACGAGTTGGCGATAATAACCATTCTTTCTTATTTTTTAGATTAAATTTATAGTGTTTCATATTATATTTCCTTTCTTTTTATATTAAGAATATTATAACATATATATAATATTTGGTCAAATTTATGTCAGGTAAATAAAAAACATATTTTCACTTTTCATACAATCTAATTTTTATTTTTAAAGAAAATGATGTAAAATATACTTAGAAAAGAAAAAGTGGAGGTGCCATATGATCCATTCATTGGCGATAAAAAATTTTGGATTGTTTAAAGATGTAAATGTGGACTTTTCTGAAGGAATAAACATTATTACCGGCGAATCTGGAGCAGGAAAATCGATGTTTGTAAAAGCTTTAATTTCTTTATTGAGTGGAAAGGTTCCAAAGAACTTAAGAAATAACGAGGGTTCAATTTCTGCATATATTACTGTTGATGATAAAGTAAAAAATGAATTAAAGGATTATATAGATATTACAGAAAACAATGAAATAATACTTAATGTAAAATTTAATGAAAAGAGATCTGTTTTCAGGGCAAATGGTACTATTATCCCAAAAACTATTTTAGAGAAACTGGGTTCATATATAATGGAAGTTCATACCCAAAATTCGCAAGTTTTATTAAGAAATCCAAAATATCATAATCAAATAGCATATAATATATTTAAGGAAAATATAGTTGATTTAATTATAAATTATGAAGAAAAATATAGAGAATATTTATCTTTAAAAGAAAAACTGAATAATATTCCTACTGATCCGTCTGAAATATATAGAAAAATCGATATTTTGAATTTTCAAATAGATGAAATAGAACATATATCACCACGAGAAAATGAAGATGAAGAATTGAAGATTGAATATAAAAAATTGAGTAATATAGAAGAAATAAAAAGTAAATTAGAAAAGTCAATGGCTATTTTAAAGGATGAAGAGAAAAATATAGATATATTTATTGGGGAGATTGTAGAAGATCTTTCAGATATTTCAAATTATGGTTTTGAAGAAGATTTAAATATGGCAATTTCTATTCAGGATATGATAAGTGAATTATACAGCAGTCTAGAATCTAAGTTATATGATCTCGATTTAGATCCTCAAAGATTAGAAGAAGTAGCTAATAGACTTAATGAAATAATGAATTTAAAAAGAAAATATGGTCCTGCGCTTGAAAATGTTTTTGAAAATTTAGAAAAATTTAGAATTGAATTAAAGGAATTAAATGATTTAGAAAAAATATTAAATGAAATTAATCCGATGATTGAAAGTAAAAAGAAAGAATTATTTGAAATTGGTGAAAGAATAAAAGTAAAAGGAGAGAAAATATTAAGAAAAATAGAGGATAAAATAAAAAAAGAACTTTTAGTTTTAAATATGAAATATGCAGAAATATTTTTTGATTTTAAGAAATTAAAAGAACCCGGGAAATATGGAACATATAGTATTCGTATATTGGCTAAAACTACCCCTCAATCACCGTATTTACCTTTAGAAAAAATAGCTTCTGGTGGGGAATTGTCTAGAATTATTCTGGCAATAGAAAAGGTAATTGGTGAATCGCATTTGGTTGAAACAATGCTTTTTGATGAAATAGATTCTGGAGTTGGTCAGAGAATTGCGGATGTGATAGGAAAAAAATTAAAAGAATTTTCAAAAGTTAAACAATTGATAGTGATTACTCATATGCCGCAAGTAGCTAATTATGCCGATAAGCATTTTAAAATATATAAAATTGATAAAAATAATGAAATATATTCTCAAATTATTGAATTAGATGATAAAAAAAGATTAGAAGAAATTAAAGAAATGTATGGAGAAATAATTATTGATAAAGAAGTCTTTAATAAAGAGGTGGCTGAAAATGAGACGTGAAGATGTGATTCAGAGAATAATAGAAGAAAAGGGAGTTAATGCTATACCTGTTTTGATAGACATGATGGAAAATAGTGATTCAGAAACATATTCTCTAATAACAGATATAATTGATGTGTTAGGTGATGAAGCAAAAAAGTATCTTTTTAATGAATTTATAAAAAGATTCGAAAGAAGAAATCTGGATGATGTTGTAATGCTATATTTGATAGATGTATTATCTGAGATGGAATGTCAGGAGTTGAAGCCCTATCTGGAAAGAATGATGAATTTATATTCAGATGAAAGAGCTTTTCCTATAATATTAGAAGCTTTGTTGAGAATAACTAAAGATGAAAAATATATAGATATTTTAGCTACATTTTTAGATGATAAAGGAGATATTCAGGAATTGGCAATAATGGCATTAGCTGAATTGCCCACGAAAAAAAGTATAAATTATTTATTAAACAAATATATGGAGAATATAACGAAATCAGAGAAAGCTCTTATTCTTGATTCGATTCAAAAAATGATTTTTAAGAAAAGAGAATTATTTAATGAGGTAAAAATTCATCCTGCTGGAGAGGAAATTTCTGAAATGTTGGAGTGGATGTTAAAGTGAATATGGAAATAGGTAGAGATTTATATTTGTTAGGATGTAATGTATTAGTCAATGAATCTCTTAGATTACATACAACTTTTAAATTAGGAGGAGTAGTTTCATTATTTGTTATTCCAAAAACCAAAGAAATATTTATAAAAGCAATAAGGTATTTAAAGAATAAAAATATTGATTTTAGAATAATAGGTGGAGGAGCAAATCTTATTGTAAAGGATGAATATATGGATTTTATTGTTGTTAGTACAGAATTTTTAACGGGTTATAATATTCAAGATGAATATATTTATTCTGAAGTTGGTATTCCTTTTTCGCGATTATCATATATTGCAATGGAAAATTCGTTATCCGGTTTGGAGTTTGCCTGCGGAATTCCAGGTACTCTGGGTGGAGCATTGTTTATGAATGCGGGAGCATATGGAGGGCAGATTTCAAATATTATTAATGAAGTAGAAGTTTTTGATTTAAAAGAAGAAACAATTAAAAAATTAAATAAAGAAGAGTTGGGTTTTGATTATAGGAAAAGTATATTTCAAGAAAGGAGATATATAGCTTTAAGTGCGAAGTTAAAGATGGTTAAAAAAGAAAAATATAAAATCAATGAAAAAATGAAAGATATGTCTATTAAAAGATGGAAAAAACAGCCTCTCGAATATCCTAGTGCAGGAAGTATATTTAAGAGGCCGCGTTCGGATTTTTATGTTGGAACCACAATTGAAAAACTGGGATTAAAAGGTTATTCAATTGGGGGAGCCCAAATTTCAAAAAAACATGCGGGTTTTATCATAAATAAAGGAAATGCGAAATTTTCGGACGTATTAAACCTTATAAATTATGTAAAGAAAACAGTAAAAAATGAATATAATGTAGAATTAGAAATAGAACCAGAAATATGGGAATAAGGAATGATACTTATTGTAATTTTTTTAATTCTTCCTTAGATAATTTTTTTGATTCTTTTCCCTGTTCTATCCAATCAGGATGTAAAGGCATTGCAATAACTTTTTCAAACATTTGTTTAGCTTTATCATATTTTTTCCATATTTTATATAAAATCCCCAATTCATAGTATGTGTTAACATATCCTGGTTCTATTTCAGCAGCTTTTAATAAATATTTTTCGGATTTTTTGTAATCATTTAATGGCCATGGAACATCTCTATATCTCATTCCAAGAGCAATATATGCAGTATACAATGTTGGGTCAAGTTTTATAGCTTGCTTTATATGAGTATCAAAATCCCCAAGCATAAACAAGCTAGAAACAATTCCCTTATATTGGGCAAGACGACCAATTGCTGCTCCTAAAGCATAATGAGAGTAGCCGATGTTTGGATTTAATTCTACAGATTTTTTTCCAATTTCAACTGCCTTCTGATAAATTTCTTCTTTTTTATTTTTTTCGACACCCCAATTGGCGTATTCTGTTAATGCGTTACAGTATAAAGCAAGCATTGAAGCATCATTTGTATATGAACTTAATTTTTCTAATAAAATTTTCATTTCATGAATTTTATGATAACTATTAATAACTTTAAATTCAGAATAAAGTTTTGTAAAACTTTGAGCGAAGATATTTGTGAAAAGGAATAAAAATAGTAAAATAATAATAGTTTTTCTCATCTTATCCCTCCTATTTTGAAATTATTAATACAATTATATCACAAAAATTAAGAAAATGTATCAAGACTTGATTTTTTTTCTTAAATGGTATAGAATTAAATTAGAAATGAAATTAATACAAATTTGAGAGGGTGTGATTATATGAGTACTGAAGAAAAGATTGAATATATTAGCGAAATATTGAGGGAAAAAAGCATATCTCCATCTTTGCAACGTATACAAATTTATAAATATCTTATGGATAATCAGGTTCATCCAAATGTTGATATGATTTATAAGGCATTGGTAAAAACAATTCCAACATTGTCTAAAACAACAGTATATAACACATTAAAGCTATTTCAATCTAAAGGGTTGGTAAGTGTTATAACTATTGAGGAAAATGAAGCGAGATTTGATATCAATACACATTTACACGGGCATTTTAAATGTATAAGTTGTGGAAAAATTTTTGATTTTGATATTAAAGAAATTTCAATTGATTCAAATCTTGAAGGAGAAAATAAGATTATTGATCAACAATTATATATTAGAGGGTATTGTAAAGAATGTCTCAAAAAAATGGAAGAATAAAAAAATCCTGCTTTGCAGGATTTTTTTATTCTATTTTTGTATTTTGTGATTAAACTGACTATGTTACAAATTTTTGAATTTAAAAAGTTAAGTGTTACTTTTTTGTGTTTTTATGGTATAATAAATAATGAAAATAAAAAATGAGCGAATTCAATTTAGAG